>SKWJ01000071.1 GCA_007128995.1 Paracoccaceae bacterium | reverse complement strand
GGATCTTCATTCAGTGCAGCGCTGAAGGTTGTGGCGCTTGTCTGTCTGGGCCGCCAATCCTGTGCCGAAGCCGCACTGGAACAGATGATGGAGCGGCGCAATCCCCTGACCCCGGATCCGGTTGCCTTCATGAAAACCTATTGGGTGCATCCTGCCATCGTGTCGGTGGTGGCCGACGGTTTGCGCCGCGCAGGCTGGGTGCCGGCCATGATGACGCAACCCCAGTAAAGGGGCGAACGTTGCCGCAGAGGTGGGGTGCGTACGGGTACGTACTTTCGTCCGGCAAACGATTGCGGCATTTCAGGAACCTACTGTTCTCCATACATCTTTCAGGCGCTTTCCAGCGCCCTGTGACTCAACACTCAATCCAAGAGGTCAGAAATGCAGGAGCAAAGCCAGATGTCTCCGTGGGACATGTTCAACATGGAAGTTCCCGAAGACCATATGCCGCAAAAAGGGGTCCATCCCCGCGCGGCAAAGGCCATCGTGAACAGCGAGGCCTGGACCGATGCCCGCCCCGAGATGAACCTGTCGTCCTTCGTGACCACGTTCATGGAGCCCGAGGAAGTCGAACTGGCCCGCGAGCACATCCTCAAGAACCATATCGACCATGACATGTATCCGCAGCTTTTCGCGATGGAGCGGCGGATGGTCAAGTGGCTGCATGCCTTGTGGAACGGCCCGAAGGATGCAGAGCCCTATGGTGCAGCCACCGTGGGGTCTTCCGAGGCCTGCATGCTGGCGGGTCTGGCCCATAAATGGAACTGGCGGCAGGCGCGCGAGAAGGCCGGCAAGGATGCAACCCGCCCGAACATGGTCACAGGCGGGAATGTCCAGATCGTCTGGAAGAAATTCCTGCGCTATTTCGATGTCGAGCCGCGCATCGTGCCGCTGAAGCCGGGCAATTATCGCCTGACTGCCGAGCATCTTGATGAATATGTCGATGAAAACACCATTTGCGTGGTGGCCATTGCCGGACAGACCTTTACCGGTGAAGACGATGACATTCAGGAAATTCATGACTGGCTGGATGCTTATGAAAAGCGCACTGGGATTTCGATCCCGATGCATATCGACGGGGCGTCAGGGGGGTTCGTGAATCCGTTCTGCTATCCCGATTACGAATGGGATTTCCGCCTGCCGCGCGTGCAGTCGATCAACGCGTCGGGCCACAAGTTCGGGCTGGTGCCGCCGGGTCTGGGCTGGGTGGTGTTCCGCGAGCGCCACATCTTCAACGAGGATCTGATTTTCTACGTCAATTATCTGGGCGGCGAGATGCCCACCGCGACGCTGAACTTCTCGCGCAACGCTGTGCAGATCGCCCTGCAATATTACGGCTTCATCCGGCTTGGCTTTGAAGGCTATGAGCGGATCATGAAGCAGACTGTCGAGAATTCGCAATATCTGCGCGATCTGCTGGTCGACAGCGGCTATTTCACCATCATGAATGACACGCAGCGCATTCCGGTTGTGGCCTTGACGCTGAAAGACGGGATCAAGAACTTCAGCGAGTTCGACGTTTCAGCCAAGGTGCGCGAAAAGGGCTGGGTGCTCTCGGCCTATGCCATGCCACCGGCCGCGCAAGAGATCAACTCGCTGCGCATCGTGGTGCGGCCGCATCTGAACCGGAATGTGCTCAAGGGATTGTCTCAGGATATCATCGCGGCGTGCAAGTGGCTTGAAGAACATGGCGGCAACGCCACGCCCCCCAAGCTGCATGACACCCACAAGGTCACGCCCAGCAAGTGCTGACCGGTCAGTGATCCTGAATTGGTGGCCGGCCCGCAAGGGCCGGCCCATCGCAACCTGTTTTCCCTGCCATTCTGCAAAGGAGCGTCGGGATGTTTCAGCCGCTGATGACCTGGATTCCGGATACGCTGCGGGCGCATCCGGAACTTGCGATCTTTATCACGCTGGCGGTCGGATACTGGATCGGAGCTGTGAAACTCGGCTCTTTCAGCCTTGGTGCGGTTACCGGAACACTGCTGACCGGAATCCTTATTGGCCAGTTGGGCATTGATATCTCGGATCAGATCAAGTCGATCTTCTTTATCATGTTCCTGTTCGCCGTGGGTTTTGGCGTCGGCCCGCAATTCGTGCGCGGTATTGCCTCTGACGGGCTACCGCAGGCCATGTTCGCGGTGGTCATCTGCCTTCTCGTGCTGGCCTCTGTGGTCGGGGCGGCAATGGTGGCAGGGTATGGACCGGGTCTTGCAGCGGGGCTGCTGGCAGGCTCGCAGACCATTTCGGCCTCGATCGGGATTGCCACGGATGCGATGGCGCGCAGCGGGTTGAGCCCGGATCAGTTGACCGAACAGGAAAACCTGATCCCCGTTGCCTATGCGATTTCCTACATCTTCGGCACAGTCGGGACAGGCTGGATTCTGGCGTTTCTCGGCCCGAAACTGTTGCGCATAAATCTGGCTGATGAATGCGCGCGCTACGAGCGCGAGAAATCCATCGGAACGCCATCAACCGGCATGAACAGTGCATGGCATCAGCATGAAATCCGGGCGTTCCGCATTCCTGCTGGCGGGCGCGTCGCGGGAATGACAATCCGACAGGCCGAAGCCTCGGCCGAGGGGGAGCGGCTGTTCATCGAAGGGCTGCGCAAGGGCGGGAAGCTGGTCGATCCGGCCATGGATATCGTGCTGGAACCGGGCGATGTCGTCTCTGTCAGCGGGCGGCGCGAAGCGTTGGTAAAACTGTCCAACATGACCGAGGAGGTCGAGGATCGCGAGTTGCTCGATATTCCAGTCGAAGCTGTTGATGTGCTTGTCACCCAAAAGGCTGTCGATGGGCGCAAACTGATCGAACTGGCGCAGGAATCCTTCGCGCGCGGGGTCTATCTGAATGCGATCCGGCGTGGCAATGCCGGGCTGGAAGTGCCTGTTCTGGCGCAGACGGAACTGCATCGCGGGGATATCGTGCGCATTACGGGCACCAAGACCCATACAGATCGCGTGGTCGAGGCCTTGGGTTATGCCGATCGGCCGACATCGGTCACGAATATGGTGCTTGTCGGCTTTGGTATCTGCATTGGCGGGCTTCTGGGTTCTCTGATCCTGCCAGTGCATGGTGTCCCGATCACGCTGGGCACTGCCGGGGGGGCGCTGGTGGCGGGCATCGTGCTGGGCTGGTATCGCACCGTTAATCCGAAACTGGGCAATGTGCCTGAATCGACATTGTGGTTCATGAATTCGGTCGGCCTGAATGTCTTTATCGCCGTGGTAGGCATCAGCGCCGGGCCAACCTTTGTCGCAGGGTTGCAACAGGCAGGGTTCGGGATCTTCTTCGCAGGTCTTTTTGCGACGGCAACACCGATGATCTTGGCGCCTTTGATCGGGAAATACATCTTCAAGTTCGATCCGGCGATCAATCTGGGCTGCTGTGGCGGTGCGCGAACCTCGACGGCCTCGGTGGCGATGGTGGGGGATGTTGCGAAAAGCAACGTGCCGATGCTGGGCTATACCGTGCCCTATGCGGTTGCAAACACGCTGCTGACGCTGTGGGGCCTTGTCGTGATCCTTCTTATCCAGGCTGGACCGACGGCTGTCACGCCTGCATCTGCGGCCACGGATCCTGCTGCGATCACAGCCCCTGCTGTGGATGCACCAGAGGCCAGTCAATGAGCAGTGTCGATCCCGAGATATGGCACGGGCCGAACTTTGCCCAGCCTGACAGCGACGAGGGGGTGGCGCATGACGACAGTTTCGCATCACGTTCACCCGATCACATGCCGCCGGGCATACGCGCGCCATCCGCGCCTGCCAGAGTGGATCTAGCATGAGGGCGCATGCGATCCGGTTCGCTGTTGGTCTGCTGCCGGTATTCCTTGTCGGGTGCAGCCCTCAGGCGCATGCCCCGACAGTGCCACTGTGGGGATCGTTCTTTCCGATATGGCTGATCGCCGCGATGCTGGGCATCGTCGCAACTGTGCTGATGCGGCTGGTCTTCATCCGCACAGGGATTCATGATCGGTTGCCTGTACCGCTTCTGGTCTATCTGTTTTCGGCGATCAAATTCTCGGTCGGGATCTGGGCGTTTTGGGTAGGGGAGCTTGCACTGCTTGGGCAATGAGATGACAAATCCGCCGACTGAGCCGCGGGATCTGCGTCTGTGGGTGGCGCGCGCGCTCGCCGTGATCCTGATCGGTGGCGGGATCTGGGCAGCGATCTTTGCCTATGGGCGTGTGGAAACCGCGCCGCGTACGGATTCGGCCGAACTGGGCGCCACAACCATACCTGTCTCCGCTCTGGTGCCCGGTCGCGTGATGGAAGTTGCAGTTGACAACAACACCCGCGTCGCACAGGGCGATCTGTTGTTTCGCATTGACCCCGAGGTTTATGAACTGCGCGTGACCCAGGCGCGCGCGGCCCTGCGCACTGCCGAAGCGGCAGCGTCTGACCGCGCGCGCATGATCACCAACGAGATTTCCGCGCTGGAGATCTCGCGCGCGCAGGTGCTGCGGGCGCAGAACAATCTGGCGCTGGCGCGGACCAGCCTGCAAAGGCTGGAGAACCTTG
Source organism: Paracoccaceae bacterium (assembly GCA_007128995.1). GTDB lineage: Bacteria > Pseudomonadota > Alphaproteobacteria > Rhodobacterales > Rhodobacteraceae > Roseinatronobacter. The sequence goes on along the minus strand of SKWJ01000071.1, from coordinate 138 downwards.
CCCCGCAAGGCTTTGTGACTCAGCAAGAGGTCGATACCGCCCGCACCCTTGCCGAAGATGCTCAGGTCACACTGGAAGAGGCGATGACTGCCGAACGCATGGCCGAAATCCGCATCGGTACGCTGGACGCCGCCGAAG
>SKWJ01000409.1 GCA_007128995.1 Paracoccaceae bacterium | reverse complement strand
CTGATTGCCGGGCAGGAGCTTCTCGCCTTCAAGGCCGGAGTGCGCGAAAAGCTAGCATCAGTGCGGGCAACAAATATTCCGGTACTCGATCTTATGAAAGACCCCGAGGCCACCAAAGCGCGGCTTATCGAGGTCGCGCGCGTCTGCGTAGAGGTCGACCGGGCTGACGCGTTGTTGTTTGGGTGCATGACGATGTCGTTCCTCGACATGGGCGATGAAATCAGCGCAGAGGTCGGGGTGCCGGTGGTGAATGCAGGCCGCGCCGCGCTCAAGCACGCGGAGATGCTGGTATCGATGGGTCTTGGTCATTCCAAGCGGGCCTATCCGACACCGGCCAAGATGAAGGCGGGCAAAACCGCTGAACAGATGCGGGTCGCATGACGTGACCCGATCACCGCATCCGTGAAAGGGTGCGGATCTGACTGTGTGACCCAACAGGAGAACCAGAAATGACACCTCTAACTATGACAACAAGGATCGCCTTGATGTCCGCGGCACTCGCCACGTTCGGTGCCACGGTGGCATCAGCCGATCCGATCCGCCGGATCGATCTGATCAGCAGACCCCAAGCCGCTCAGCCAGCAGAGTTTCAGTTTACACAGCTGGTCGCGCAGGAATGGCGTCGGCTTGGGCTTGACGTGAATGTTCGCGTGATGCCGTGGGAGCAAATGCTGGATATCGTATGGTCCAGCCGCGACGCTTGGGACACGACAGCGTGGCAGATGGTTGGCCGCCCCGAGCGGTCGGACCCCGACGAGATTATCTTCAACCTCTTCCACTCATCCACCGCCGAGCGCGGCTTCAATTTCATTGGCTACAGCAATCCCGAATTCGACGCCGTGGCCGAAGCCCAGCGCGTGACACTGGATCCGGACGAGCGGCGCGAGCTGATCCGGCAGGCGCAGGCGATTCTGGCTGCAGACCAGCCGAACATGATGCTGGCGCATCCGCAATCGACCTATGCCTTCAACCAGTCGGTGTGGAACCCGGATTCTGTCGTAGATCAGGGCGGTATCGGGATTCGAAACACATGGACATTCATGTCGCTTGAACCGGTCGGTGATCAGCGGGACATCATCTTGAACTCATCCGATAACGTGCAGGCGATCAATCCGCTTTTCATCTCAGGCGGAGTGGACAGCTGGATCACTGAACTTGTATGGGATCGCCTGATGAGGATTGGCCCTGACGGTCTGCCCACCCCTTGGGCAGCGACAGGATTTGAATGGATTGACGATACCACCATCACCGTGACCCTACGCGATGACATGATGTGGCATGACGGCGAACCCGTCACACCCGAGGATGTACGGTTCAGCTTCGAGGCTGCGGGCAGCGGTGAAGCACCGATGTACAGCCCCTTTGTCGCCAATATCGAGAGCATCGACATCGACGGCATGGATATCACTTTCAACCTCACAGCGCCGTCGGCCGCGTTCCTCACTGCCAGCCTGGCGAAGATCAACCTGATCCCCAGACATATCTGGGAGCCGATTCTCGAAGATCTGGCGGGATCCGACCAGAACGCCGAATCTGTTCAAGAAAACCCGCCAGTCGGCTCGGGGCCCTTCCGCTTCCGCAGCTGGGCGCAGAACGAGGAGATTGTCCTTTCGGCGAATGAGGACCACTTTAATGCGCCGAATGCAGATCGCTGGATCCTGCGCATCGTGCCCAACGTGGAAGCCGCCCTTGGCATGTTGCGCTCGGGCGAGATCAACTTCCTTGCCGACCTTCCGGGTGACCCGAGTGTTCTGCAGGCAGCGGTGGAACAAGATGAAAACCTGGTAATGGCGTCCGCAGTCGATATCGGCTTTCGATATGTTGCCTTCAACAACCGGCGCGCGCCATTTGACGATCCTGCATTCCGCAATGCTTTGTCGTCAGCAGTCGACCGCCGATTGGTGGTAGGCGCGGCCTTCCGCGGGTTTGCTGTTCCTTCCAGCTCGGTCGTCTCGCCAGCGTTGGAATTCTGGCACAACGAGGAAACGGCTATGACAGAAGCTGGTATCGACCATGCCATGTCGCTTCTTGAAGCAGCCGGCTACCGCGTTATCGACGGACGCCTGCACTACCCAGAAGGTGTGAGCGAAACGCTCGACTAAGCGCAACGGGAGAGTTGATTAGCCATGAAAGCGATCACCGCCATAGGCAGCCGCGTGCTTCAGACAGTGTTCGTGCTGTGGGCGGTGGTCACTATCCTATTTCTGTTGTTCCGGTTGATGCCGGGCAACCCGATGGCAGCCTATATCGACCCCAATTTCACCCCCGAGCAACAGGACGCCCTGATGGCGCGGTTCGGGCTTGATCGTCCACTTTGGGAGCAGTATTTCGTCTACTTGGGCAACCTTCTGAAAGGCGATCTGGGCGAAAGTTTTTTCTACCGTACGCCGGTTGCCGAACGGGTACTTGCCCTGCTGCCCAACACGCTGATCCTGACCTTCTCGTCGTTGATCGTTGCCTATATTTTTGGGGTTCTGGCCGGGGCGTATCTCGCCTGGACGCGCGGCAGCCGAGTTGAGCAAGTGGCAGTGCCCTTGGTTCTGACCACGCGGGCAATGCCGGAGTTCTGGCTCGGAATGCTTCTGCTGGCCTTCTTCAGCTTCACGCTTGGTTGGTTTCCTGCCGGTGGGACCCGATCTCCGGGGGCAGAGTTCGAAAGTTACTGGGCGCTCTATACCTCGCGCGATTTTCTTGTGCATCTCACGCTTCCTGTGCTGACACTGGCGATCTATAGTCAAGGGCTGCCTTTGCTGCTGATGCGCTCAAACATGCTTGACGTGATGAAAGAGGATTTTGTCACCATGGCACGGATCAAGGGGTTGTCGCCGTTTTCGGTTGTCATTCGACATGCGGCGCGCAACGCTCTGCTTCCGGTGATGACATCCTTCGCGATTGCGGTCGGTTATCAGATCCAGGGCAATGTGGTGGTTGAAACAGTGTTTTCCTGGCCAGGGTTGGGGCGTGAGCTGGTGCGCGCAGTGTCAGCGTCAGACTATCCGCTGGCGCAGGGCGCGTTTCTGATGATTGCGGTTGTGGTGATCCTGATGAACCTGCTTGCGGACCTTCTCTATGCCCTGCTGGACCCACGGGTGACGCGTGAGTGACGCCATCATGAAGCCACGCAAGAGCAGGCTAAGCCGCATGGTTGCAGGCTTGCGCCTGCCATTCCACGATCCACTGGCAATAGCCGGGATCGCAATTTATGTGTTCTTTATTATCGTCGCCATCTTTGCACCACAGATCGCGACGCATCACCCAACGGAAATCCTGTTCACTGATGATTTCCAATTGGCAGGTGATCTGCGCCCAGGGGCAGGTGAGTTCCTAATGGGAACAACCACGTTGGGCCGCGACGTGTTTTCGCAGCTTGTCTGGGGATCACGCTCGGCGCTGTTGATAGGTTTGACTGCGGCATTCGTGGTGGCGTTGATCGGGTCCATCATCGGCGTCGTGGCCGGATATTTCGGTGGCTGGGTGGACACGATCCTGATGCGGCTGGCCGATGTGGCGTTTGGTATTCCGTTCCTGCCCTTTGTCATAGTGCTGGCCGCGTTTCTGGAGCCATCGATCTGGAACGTGGTTTTTGCGATGGCTCTGATCCTGTGGCGTGATACCGGGCGTGTGATCCGCAGCCAGACGCTGACCCTACGCAACCGAGCCTATGTCGAGGCCGCGCGCATTTCAGGATCGTCGGACCTGAAGATCATCCTGCGCCATGTCGTGCCAAACATCCTGCCGCTGTCGTTTCTCTATGGCTCCATCGCCATCGGCTGGGCTATCTTGACCGAAGCTTCGATCAGTTTTCTGGGCTTCGGGGATCCGAACTCAATCAGCTGGGGCTACATGCTACAGGACGCCTATGCCAGTCAGGCGTTGTCGAAGCGCGCCTATTACTGGTTCGTGCCACCGGGCGTGTGCATCATCCTGATCGTCAGCGCAGGTTTCTTCATCAGTCGCGGCTACGAAAAAATCCTCTTTCCCAAGTTGGACCGTTGATGAATCCCTTACTCTCGATACGCAACCTGTCGATCGGATACCGTGTGAACGCAACAGAGATGCTGGCTGTGGAAAACGCCAGCTTCGATGTGCCGCGTGGCGCCATTGTCGGGCTGGTGGGCGAATCCGGCTGCGGTAAGACAACGCTTGCGCGGTCTCTCACGCGGGTGCTTGCCGACAATGCCCGGATTGCCGGTGGTCAGGCGATCTTTGATGGCGCAGACATCATGGCAATGTCCGAACGACAGATGAATGCACTGCGTTGGCGCGAGATTGCTTTCATACCCCAGAGCGCGATGAACTCGCTTGATCCGGTCTATACCGTCGGCAATCAGTTGGCCGAAGTACTGTGCCGCCGTGGCGGATTGGGGCGACGCGCCGCTCGTGCCCGCTCGGAAGAGCTATTCGAATGGGTCGGCATCGAAACCGGACGTCTGGACGACTATCCGCACCAGTTCTCTGGCGGGATGCGTCAGCGGGTGGCAATCGCACTGGCACTGGCGCTAGACCCGAAGCTGATTATCGCTGATGAGCCTGTGACCGCGCTGGATGTGATCGTGCAGCGCCAGATCCTCGATCAGTTGCGCGAACTGCGGGAGAGTCTGGGTATCTCTGTGATCCTTGTCACGCACGACATCTCGGTGGTGGCGTATGTCTGCGACCTTGTGGTG
>SKWJ01000441.1 GCA_007128995.1 Paracoccaceae bacterium | reverse complement strand
TGGGACCGGGGGCCAGAAATGCCCAATCAGGCCGTGCTTCTGGACCTTGGCAACCGGCGGTTTTTCTTCTTCATGATCGAGATCTGGCCGCATGAATTCTATTTCGTGGCGGGCCTGCTGATCATGGCGGGAATCGGGTTGTTTCTGTTCACTTCGGCGCTTGGGCGGGTGTGGTGCGGCTATGCCTGCCCGCAAACTGTCTGGACGGATCTGTTCATTCAGGTTGAACGCTGGATCGAGGGCGACCGCAATGCGCGATTGCGCCTTCACCGGCAGCCCTGGAATGCCGAAAAGATCCGGAAATACGGGTTGAAATGGACCAGCTGGTTCCTGATCGGCATGGCAACGGGCGGGGCCTGGGTGTTCTATTTCGCCGATGCGCCGACGCTGTTTGTGGATCTGTTCACCGGGCAGGCCAACCCGATTGCCTATATCACGGTTCTGATCCTGACGATGACCACTTTCCTGTTCGGCGGTTTCTTTCGCGAGCAGGTCTGTATCTATGCCTGCCCCTGGCCACGTATTCAGGCTGCGATGATGGATGAGGACACCATCACCATCGATTATCGCCACTGGCGCGGAGAGCCGCGCGGCAAGCTGAAAAAAGGCGAGATGGATCCGAACCAGGGCGACTGCATCGATTGCATGGCCTGCGTCAATGTCTGCCCCATGGGGATCGACATTCGCGATGGCCAGCAGATGGAATGCATCACCTGTGGCCTGTGTGTAGATGCTTGTGACGAGGTCATGGACCGGATCGGCAAGCCGCGCGGGCTGGTCGCCTATATGGCACTGTCTGACCAGGAGGCCGAGCAGTCAGGCAAGGCACCGAAATCTGTCTGGAAGCATATCTTCCGGCCCCGCACCATTCTGTACACAACATTGTGGGTGGGCATCGGGCTGGCACTGGTGGTTGCGCTCTTCATCCGTGCCGATCTGGATATGAGTGTCGCACCTGTCCGGAACCCGACGCATATCGTGCTGTCAGATGGGACCGTGCGGAATATCTATGACATCCGCTTGCGGAATATGCATAATGAACCGCGGGATTTTGTGCTGTCGACGACTGAGAACCCGGATGTGAGCCTGTCCATCGAAGGAGAGGCGGCAACGCGCGTGACTGTCGGGCCAGATGAACAGGTGCTGTTGCGGGTCTATCTGACCGCGCCGCCGGACACGCGGTCCAACAGAGCCGACAGCACGCCTGTCCGGATATGGGCAACGATTGCAGGCAGTACCGAGCGGGTCTATTCGGACACTGTTTTCAACGGGAGAAATCAATGAGCGAAGACAACGGCAAAGGGTTCCGGATGACGGGCCGCAAGGTGCTTATCATTTCCGTATCTTCATTTGCGGTCATTCTGGCTGCGAATCTTACACTTGCCTTCAATGCGGTCAGCACCTTTCCGGGGCTGGAAGTGGACAATTCTTTCGTGGCGAGCCAGAATTTCAATCAGGAACTGGCCGAACAGCTGGCCCTTGGCTGGGACGTCAAGGCCAGCCATGAAGAGGGGATCCTGACGCTGGCGATCACCGATTCCGAGGGCGCACCTGTGCGGGTTACGCATATGGATGCGGTTCTTGGGGCGGCAACCCATGTGCGCGCCGATCAGGAGCCGGAATTCGTCTTTATAGACGGCGCGTATCGTGCCCCTGTCGATATTGGACCCGGGAACTGGAATATCCGACTGCATGCCCGCGCCGCAGATGGCACCGAGTTCCGTCAGCGTGTCGTTTTGCACCTGCGCTGAGGTCAGATCATGTCGCTGGTCACCATCCGTCCTTCGGCCTGCCCGGCCTGCGCTGCCGCACCCGCTGCCGAGGCGCAGGCGGACCATGCGGAACAGCCGGATGCACGGTTGCTGCTGTCCGTTCCGGCCGTGCATTGCGGCGGCTGTATCGCCACGATCGAGCGTGATCTGGCGGATATGGCCGGGGTGAATTCGGCGCGGCTGAACCTGACGCTGAAGCGGCTGAGCGTGGATGCCAAGCCGGGGATCGGGGCGCAGGACATCATCGCGCGGCTGGCAAAGCTTGGGTATGAGGCGCATGAGATGGATGCGGGCATCATCTCGATGACCGCGACCGAAAAACAGGGGCGCGATCTGCTCATGCGGGTGGGCGTCTCGGGTTTTGCAATGATGAATGTGATGCTGCTGTCGGTTGCGGTCTGGGCCGGGGCCGAAGGCCCGACGCGCGACCTGTTTCACCTTATTTCCGCGCTGATCGCCATTCCGACAGTTGCCTTTGCCGGGCAGCCCTTCTTTCGCAACGCCTGGCAGGCGGCGCGCGCGGGCCGGATGGACATGGATGGTCCGATTTCCATTGCCATCCTGCTGACGCTGATCATTTCCATCTATGAATCGCTGCTGTCGGGTGCGCATGCGTATTTCGAGGCAGTGGTCATGCTGATCTTCTTCCTGCTGGTCGGGCGGTATCTGGATTTCCGCGCGCGCGCCGTCGCACGATCTGCCGCGCAAGAGCTTTCGGCGCTGGAAGTGCCGCGCGCCACGCGCCTGTCCGAGGGGGCCGAGCGCGAGGTTTCCGTGGCGGATCTGGCAGTTGGTGATGTGGTTCTGGTCCGCCCCGGTGGGCGTGTTCCGGTGGATGGGGTGGTGCTGTCCGGGCAATCAGAGCTGGACCGCGCGCTCTTGACCGGCGAGACATTGCCCGTTTTTGCCTCTGAGGGCCATGTCGTCAGTGCGGGCGAGGTGAACCTGACCGGGCCCTTGCAGGTCAGGGTCACGGCGGCTGGCAAGGACAGTTCTCTGCACCGGATGGCCGATCTGGTGGCCACTGCAGAATCGGCCCGCATGCGCTACACGACCATTGCCGAACGCGCGGCGGCGGCCTATGCGCCTTCGATCCCGATCCTTGCCTTCGCGGCGTTTGTGGTCTGGATGTACATATCCGGGGGCGATCTGCGCCTGTCGCTGAATATTGCCGTGGCCAGCCTGATCATCACCTGCCCCTGTGCGCTGGGGCTGGCGGTGCCGGCGGTCGTCACCTCGGCAAGCGGCAAGTTGTTCCGAAAGGGGCTGCTGATAAAGGACGGGACCGCGCTGGAACGTCTGGCCGAAGTCGATACTGTGGTGTTTGACAAGACCGGCACGCTGACAATGGGCACGCCCGAGCCGACCAATCTTGGCGCTCACCCGCCGCAGGCCTTGCAGGTCGCGCTGACCTTGGCCGAGGGTTCTAGCCATCCCTTGTCGCAGGCGCTTGCGCGCGCGCTGCGGGCGCAGGCGGTGGTTCCCGTCGGGATGGATGCGATATCAGAAATTGCCGGTTATGGCATGGAAGGGACATGGCAAGGGCAGCGCGTCAGGTTGGGACGTGCGGATTGGGTCGGGGCAGAGCCTTCGGACACGACAGCGGCCTATCTGTCCATCGGGGGCGCGATCCACCCGTTCACCTTTGCCGATCAGTTGCGCGCAGGCGCGGCAGAGGTGGTGGCGGCGTTGCAGGCGCAAGGCAAATCTGTGCGGCTGATCTCGGGCGATGTTCCTGCGGCGGTGCAGGATCTGGCGGCGCGTGTTGGCATTACTGATTGGCAAGCTGGCGCGCTGCCCGCCGAGAAGGCTGCGCAGGTGTCAGAGCTTCAGGCCGCAGGCCACAAGGTGTTGATGGTGGGTGACGGGCTGAACGACACGGTTGCCCTGTCGGTGGCGCATGTCTCGATCTCGCCTGCTTCGGCAATGGATGCGGCGCGCGCGGCGTCGGATATGGTACTGCTGGGCCGTGATCTGCGACCGGTCGCAGATGCCGTGCGCATGTCGGGGACAGCGATGCAGCGCATACGGGAAAACCTGTGGCAGTCGGGGATCTACAATGCGATCTTTGTGCCGATAGCCCTGTTCGGGTTCGCAACCCCGCTTTGGGCCGCTTTTGTCATGTCGCTGTCCTCGATATCCGTGACGCTGAATGCGCTGCGGTTGAAATAAGGACCATTCATGGAAGTTCTCGCCATCCTCATTCCTGTGTCGTTGTTTTTGGGCCTGCTTGGGCTTGGGGCGTTTTTGTGGACATTGCGCAAGGGCATGTATGATGACCCTGAGGGCGACAGCCAGCGCATTCTGGACCCGCGCTATGATGACAAACCAAAGCCTGTTCCACCCGAAGACGACCCGCGCTGACCGCGCCTCCGGGCATCGGGGTCACTGTGTTGTGCACGCGGACGGGCCAGATTGCTGATTTACAGGCAGTGTGCGAGGATATAGCCTGCGAAAAGATTTGCCAGTCAGAGGCAAGATGCGTCGTTTCTTCCGATATCTGCTTTTCCTCGCTTTGCTGATTGGCGGCGGCGTCTATGCGTTCGGCGCGGCGTTTTTGCAGCCAGAACCGGCGGTGGCGGTCATGCCGCCCCCTGCACCGGAAGATGTGCGCGCCGCGCGCGAGTTTTACAAACAGGTTCAGGCCGCCACCAATGGTGGGCCGCGTGCGCCCGAGACAGTGGTTCTGGATGCCAATACGCTGGAGGCTGTGTTGCGGCTGGGGGCGCGTCTGGTGCGCGACTATCGGGCCGAAACCGATGTCACTGACACAGCGGTGCGGGTAACCGCCGCCATACCCGTCGCGTGGTTTGGCCAGTCGCGCTGGATGAATCTCTACCTGTCGATTCCGCCCTTCGAGGAACGCTTTGCGCTGGATTTCGTACAGCTTGGGGAGCGTGAAATCTCGGCCGTGCTGG
>SKWJ01000003.1 GCA_007128995.1 Paracoccaceae bacterium | reverse complement strand
GCATTATTGATGCGTTATCTCGGGGGAGTACAGCGATGCCGGACACAGCAGCCGAGTTCCAGCGCAAGATGCCGCGCAAGGCAGACCGAACGCAAGAATGTCATCAGGCAGTGGTGTTCGCTCTCGCCCTGAAGTCCCTGCTCGCTGTAAAGGCCGACAAGGACGCGAGGTGGCCTTGTCGGGTGCGCCCAGTCAGGCAGCTGGTCCGCCACGACACGTTCCAATGATCTGCACTAGGCGCAGCAGAGGGGCGGTCTGATCCGACAGCGGATGCGGCGAAGGTCGTATTTGCCAAGGGCTCTGTGACCTGACATCCTGATCCGTGATGAGGCAGCGAATAGGGAAGTGCGCCATGGCGGGCGAATTCGATCAGATACCCGAGATTGCGCTGCGCTGGCACGATGAAGGTCGCGGCGCGGTGTTGGCGACGGTTGTGCAGACTTGGGGCTCGGCGCCGCGCCAGGCAGGCAGCCAGATGGCAATTTCAGACCGGGGTGAACTGATGGGCTCTGTCTCTGGGGGCTGTGTCGAAGGTGCGGTCGTGATCGAAGCGCAGGAGGCGCTGGTTCAGGGTCAACCGCGGCTGCTGCGTTTCGGCGTTGCCGATGAGGCTGCCTTCGAGGTGGGGCTGGCCTGCGGCGGGACCATCGAGGTTCTGGTCGAACCGATCGGCGATTCAGAAACGGCGCTTGATCCTGATCTGCTGCGTGCTCTGGTTGAGGCGCGGGCCGCGCGCAAGCCGGTTGCTTGTGTCACAGAATTTGAAAGCTGGAAGCGCCAACTGCTTGGACCCGGTGCGCCGGAAATGGCCGAAATTTTCCGTTCTGACCGGTCAGGTCGCGACGCGGCGGGACGGATGATCACGCTTTACAACCCGCCCCTGCGTCTGTTGGTCGTAGGCGCAGTGCATATTGCTCAGGCGCTGCTGCCGATGGCGCGACTTGCTGGCTTCGCCCCGATACTGGTGGACCCGCGCGAGGCGTTTGCCTCGACCCTCCGTTTTCCCGGTGAGACGCTCTTGCACGACTGGCCGGATGATGCGCTGGCGCAACTTGCCCCGGATGCGCGCACAGCTGTTGTCACACTGACCCATGATCCGAAGCTGGATGATCCTGCGATCATCGCAGCTTTGCAGACGGATATCTTTTATCTGGGGTGCCTTGGCTCGACACGGACCCATGCCAAGCGTCTTGATCGCTTGCGTACAGCCGGGCTTGGCGATGATCAGCTTGCCCGCATTCATGCCCCAGTCGGGCTTTCTCTGGGCGCGCGCACCCCTGCCGAGATTGCAGTTGCAACACTTGCGCAGGTCATTCTGGCGCTCAGGGCCGCGCGATGAAGTTCGGCCCTGTCCCGCTGTCAGAGGCCGAAGGCGCCATTCTCGCGCATTCCGTGGCGCTGAATGACGGACGTTTGCGCAAGGGCCGCGTTCTGGATGCCGCCGATCTGGCCGTGCTTGAAGCCGCTGGCCATGACTGCCTGACAGTTGCAAGGCTGGACCCGACAGACCAGCACGAGGATGCTGCCGCGCTGGCTCTTGCTCAGGCGCTGGTGCCAGAGCCAGAGGTGATGGGGCTTGAACTTCGGCCTGTCGGCACGGGCCGAGTGAATATTGTCGCCACCGGGGCAGGCCTTGTGCAGTTGCGGCCTGCAGATATTCATGCAGTCAATTGTGTGGACGCGGCCATCACTGTCGCAACGCTGCCTGAACTGATGCGCGTCGAACCGGGCGCAATGGTCGCGACAGTCAAGATCATTCCTTATGGAGTGGCTGACAAGGCGATCGAGAGGGCCTGCGCAGTTGCGGGAGCGGGCTTGCGCATACTGCCGCCCGTGATCCGGCGCGCCAGTCTTGTCCAGACATGGGTCGGTACACCCGATGACGGGACGAAAGGGCATCGGGTGACCGCTGCGCGTTTGCATCGGCTGGGGGTGATACTGGATCGTCCCTGTGTTGTGACGCACCAGATCGCGCCCCTTGCCGAGGCGTTGCGCGCCGCAAGCGGAGAGGTGGTGCTGATCCTGACAGGCTCTGCCACTTCGGACCTGCAAGACACCGCACCAGAGGCCCTGCGCGCGGCCGGAGGCGAGATCATTCATTTCGGTATGCCAGTCGATCCGGGTAATCTGCTATTTCTCGGGCAGCTTGGCGCGCGCTGTGTGATCGGCTTGCCCGGTTGCGCCAAAAGCCCTGCGCTGAACGGCGCTGACTGGGTCATCGAACGCGTCATCTGCGGGCTGCATGTGACAGCAAAAGAGATCATGTCGATGGGGGTCGGTGGGTTGCTCAAAGAGATCCCGTCACGCCCAAGACCCCGACGACAGGGCGAGCCTGCCGCCTGGCGCGCGGACTAGGCCAAAAGTCGCATAGGCGACGATGCGAAACCGTGTTCAACTGCGCACCATATTCAAGGGAGGACTTGATGGCACAAGTGAAGATGAAGGTGAACGGGCGTGAGATGTCGGCCGAGACAGAGGGGCGCACACTCTTGTCAAGCTATCTGCGCGATGGGCTCGGGCTGACCGGCACGCATGTGGGCTGTGACACCAGCCAATGCGGGGCCTGCGTGGTGCTGGTCAACGGCGAGGCCGTCAAGTCCTGCACGGCCTTTGCAGCCGATTTGGACGGCGCAGAGGTCACCACGATTGAAGGCATGGCGAATGTGGATGGCAGCCTTGGCACGATCCAGCAGGCGTTTCAGGATTATCATGGCCTGCAATGTGGTTTCTGCACGCCAGGCATGGTCATGTCCACGGCTGCGCTTCTGGCGGAAACACCCAAACCCACCGAGGAAGAGGTACGTCACTACCTTGAGGGGAATATCTGCCGCTGCACGGGGTATCAGAACATCGTGCGCGCCGTAATGGCAGCCTCGGGTCAGGATGCAAGCGCGCTTGCTGCCGAATAAGCAAATGGCGCTGCGCGTTTCCGACGCAGTGCATCAGCCAATTTCAGGAGGATTCCATGCCAAAAGATGACGGCATCGGCGCCAGTGTAAAGCGCCGCGAAGATACCCGCTTTCTGACCGGTCACGGCAGATATACAGATGACATCAACTTGCGCGGACAGGCTTTCGTGCATTTCCTGCGGTCTGATATGGCGCATGGGCGGATCAACACCATCGACACCTCAGCCGCCGAATCAATGCCCGGTGTGCTCAAGGTTTTTACAGCCGAGGATTTCGCCGCCGCCGGGGGTATTCCCTGTGGCTGGCAGATCACTGACAGGCATGGCCAGCCGATGCAGGAACCCAAGCACCCGATTCTGGCCGACGGCAAGGTGCGCCATGTCGGTGATCCGGTCGCGGCGGTCGTGGCGGAAACATACGAGCAGGCACGCGATGCTGCAGAGGCGATCGAGCTGGATATTGAAGAGCTGGAGCCGGTTATCGACATGGTCAAGGCGCTGGAATCCGGGGCCACCAAGGTCCATGATGACCTGACCTCGAACCTTTGCTACGATTGGGGCTTTGTTGAAGAAAACAAAGACGCGGTCAATGCTGCGTTTGACAGCGCTGCGCATGTGGTTAGCCTTGAGCTGACCAATAACCGCCTTGTCGCAAACCCGATGGAGCCGCGCGTGGCCGTGGGTGACTATGACCCATGGGGCGATATGCACACGCTCTATACTACCAGCCAGAACCCGCATGTGATCCGGCTTCTGATGGGGGCGTTCGTGCTCTCGATCCCGGAACACAAGCTGCGCGTCGTGGCCCCGGACGTCGGCGGGGGGTTCGGCTCGAAAATCTATCACTACGCCGAGGAAGCGTTCGTCACCCAAGCTGCCAAGGTGCTCAAGCGCCCGGTGAAATGGACATCTTCGCGCGCTGAAGCCTTCATTTCGGATGCGCATGGGCGCGATCACAAGACCAAGATCGAACTGGCGCTGGATGCAGAGCATAATTTTACTGCTATCCGTACCGAGACCTATGCCAATATGGGGGCCTATCTCTCGACATTTGCACCCTCGATTCCGACATGGCTGCATGGCACGCTGATGGCCGGCAATTACAAGACGCCGCTTATCTATGTGAATGTGAAAGCCGTGTTCACCAACACTGTCCCTGTAGATGCCTATCGTGGCGCGGGTCGGCCAGAAGCGACATTCCAGTTGGAACGCCTTGTCGACAAGGCCGCACGCGAACTGGGCGTGGACCCGGTCGAGCTGCGGCGCAAGAACTTCATCAAGCCTGACCAGTTCCCTTACCAGACCCCGGTCGCCGTGGTCTATGATACGGGCAATTACGATGCCACGATGGACAAGATGCTGGAACTGGCGGATTACGCCAATTTCGACAAGCGCGTCGAAGACAGTAAGGCGCGTGGCAAGCTGCGCGGGTTCGGGATTGCGCATTACATCGAGGCCTGCGGCATCGCACCTTCCAACCTTGTGGGCCAGCTGGGCGCGCGGGCAGGGCTTTATGAATCCGCTTCTGTGAGGGTCAATGCGACAGGTTCTATCTCTGTCTACACTGGCAGTCACAGTCATGGTCAGGGGCATGAGACGACCTTTGCCCAGGTCGTGGCCGAAATGATCGGGGTGGATGCCAACAGCATCGAGATTCACCATGGCGATACCTCGAATACACCTATGGGCATGGGCACCTATGGATCGCGTTCGCTGGCTGTCGGCGGCTCCGCGATCGTGAAGGCCACCAACAAGGTGATCGACAAGGCCAAGAAGATTGCGG
>SKWJ01000430.1 GCA_007128995.1 Paracoccaceae bacterium | reverse complement strand
GGAGACGTTGATCAGATGGCCCGTCTGGGCGCAATCATGGCGCTGGGAGCGGCGACCTGCGCAGCCATTGTCAAAATTGTCGTACGACGCATGGTTGAAACTGAAACGACCCCTTCAGTGGTGTTCTGGTTCGCGGTTACGGCCAGTCTGCTTTCTCTGGCCACCCTGCCCTTCGGATGGATCATCCCCTCGGGCGAGGTTATGGCGCTTCTCGTCCTGACAGGGGCGCTGGGAGGGGCAGGACAACTGATGATGACTGCAAGCTACCGATTTGCCGATGCTTCGACACTTGCACCGTTCTGGTATGTTCAATTGTTTTTCGCCAGCGCGATAGGATATCTCTTCTTCGGGGAATTGCCGACAGGGCCAATGATGATCGGGGCGAGTCTGGTAATTGTTTCAGGCCTTCTGATCTTGTGGCGAGAGACTCAACTCGGAAAAGAAACTCAGGAAAAAACGGCTTTGCATTAGGGCGCGCGCCCGGTCGTGAGATTAAGCCCACTTCCCTTATGCCAACATCGCGCCCCCGACCGGCAAATGTCCGACGATCCATTGGATCGCACGCCAAGGACGTGCCGCGTGCGCGCACTGACAGAATCGATGGGCTGACAGCATCGCTGTGTGCGCATGACGCCTGAAAGCCAGTTGAGGCGAAGCTTCGCGGATCGTTCGAAACTGGAACAATTCCTGCTGGTCTGAAGTCGCTTTTCTGTTTACGCTATTGAATGGTTATCGCCCGAAAGGAGCCCAAAATGCGTGCGTTATTTCTGACCCTGCCTGCTGCAGTTGCACTGGCGGCCTGCGTTGAAGTTGACATGACCGTCGAGATTTTGGGCGATGATGAAGCCCGGGTATTCGGCTACATGCAGCTTCAGCGTCAAGCCTATGACATGTCTGGGGCCGACGCGTCGTTCTGCCCAGAAACAGAAGGGGGCACGCTTGTCTTGACCGAAACTCACGCCCGCTGCGAGATCGAACGTGTGGGAACCTTTGCGGAAATCATGGATGTCGATGCCGCGTCAGACTCTCCGACAGACATGCAAGGTCAAATCGTCGCGCTTGGGGACAATCGTGTTCGCGTAATGCTGCCGCTTGGAAACATGACCAGCGACATCGAAGATCTTGCTGAACAACCAGAAATGCTGGCAATGGTTCGCCAGATGATGGAAGGCATGGCAATTTCGCTCAGCGTGCAGGGTCGGGTTATCGAAAGTTCCAACGGCCGTATTTCGGCTGATGGCACGCGCGCGACCTACAGCCTTGATATTGACGATCTTCTGGTCGCAGAACCAACTCAGCTTGAAGATTTTGTCACGGTCGCAAGGCATTGACCCGCAAATCGCGCGATCAATCATGCACCTCACGCACGGCACCGGCAGTCTGGAGATAGGCCACAAGCGCGCGGGTGGATGGGTCCTTTCCGGATGCATCCGCCCCGTCCAGAACAGGACCTAGCGCCGTCGCCAGTTCTTTGCCCAGTTCCACACCCCATTGGTCGAATGAGTTGATCCCGAGGATTACGCCCTCTACGAACACGCGATGTTCATAGAGTGCGATGATCTGGCCAAGGGTAAACGGGGTGAGCTTGGGGTAGACCAAGATGGTCGAGGGTCGGTTACCCGGGAAAACGCGGTGCCTTGCCTGCTGCTCGAGCTGATCACCGTCCAAACCTTTGGCTGCCATTATTTTACGCGCCTCGTCAAGGGAACGACCGCGCAGCAACGCTGCCGATTGCGCAAGGCAATTTGCCACCAATAACCGATGATGATGCGCGAGATCAGGTTCATGACCGCGCGCCGCCACAAGAAATTCACAGGGGACAATTCGCGTACCTTGATGGATCAACTGGTAGAAAGCGTGCTGTCCATTCGTTCCCGGTTCACCCCAGACCACCGGGCCGGACTGTCGCGGAAGATCGGCACCGTCCATCGCCACGCGCTTTCCATTCGATTCCATTTCAAGCTGTTGCAGATAGGCAGGCAGCCGCGTTAGCCGCTGGTCATAAGGAAGTACAGCGCGCGTGGCGTGGCCGCAGATCTGATTGTGCCAGATCCCCACCAGCGCCAACAAGACGGGCATGTTCTGTTTTGGCGGCATCTCGCAGAAATGCCTGTCCATGGCGCGTGCGCCAGCCAGGAAGGTGTTGAAGGCCTCTGTACCAATTGCGAGCATCAGCCCCAGCCCGATCGGTCCCCAGATCGAATAGCGACCGCCGACCCAATCAGCGAAACCGAATACACGCTCAGGCGCGATACCGAATGCACCTGTCTTGTCGCGCGCCGTGGATACGGCTGCGAACTGTGCGCCGGGGTCGGCAACATGTGCTGCCATCCAGTCACGCGCAGTCTGTGCGTTGGTCATCGTTTCGATTGTCGTAAATGTTTTTGAAGCCACGATCACCAGCGTGGTTTCCGGGTCAAGCGCTTTCAGCGTATCGGCAATATGCGCGCCATCAACATTCGAGACATAGTGCAGGCGCGGCCCGTCATGCCACGGCGCGAGTGCCAGAGTCGCCATCGCAGGGCCAAGGTCCGATCCGCCAATTCCGATATTGACCACATCGGTGATCTTCCCGCCCTGCCCCGTGAATGTGCCGCTCCGCACGTCTTCGACAAAAGCATAAGCCCGCGCGCGTTCGGCGCGAAGATCCGGCATGACATCAATTCCATCTACCTTGATCACGGCAGAGTCGTCAGCGCGTTGAGCTATATGCAAGACAGCGCGGTCTTCGGTCTGATTGATCCTCGTGCCAGCAAACATTGCAGCACGTGCATCTGACAGGCCGGCCGCATCGGTCAGCGAGATCAGAAGATCGCGCGCATCCTCGTCGATATTCGTCTTGGAATAATCGAGCCGCATGTCTTCTGCAGAGACAGTGAACGCTTCAGCCCGGCCCGGAATGTCGAACAAGTCCAGAATATGCCGCCCCTCACTGTTGCGCTGGTTCTTGGCAAGTTCGTTCCAGATGCTCATGTCATGCCCTTCATCTGTAGTGGACCAATGGGAATGCGCAAAGGCCGCGCTTACGGGTCAAGGTGCCCAGTGCACTTGCGCCTGATCGAGGATCAGGGCAATCGGCGCTTCATTTGGCGGTCGTTTCGCCGCGTTCTCGATGGCCTTGCGCTTGGCCTCTCCGGTGATCAGTACATGTACGCGCAGGGCAGTTTGCAAAACCGGGGCCGTCAATGTGACTCTCGGTTCGCCAGCCGCCTCGGCCCGCATCGCCAGCAAGGCCGGGGCATCAGAACGCAGCGCCGCGTCGAGATTGTCAGCCCCGGGAAAGAGGGATGCAGTGTGCATGTCTTCGCCCATCCCCAGCAAGAGCACCGAAATTGGCAAATGTGCAACCAGCCCGGAAGCAAGCGCTTCGAGCCCTTCTTCGGGCGTTGCGAGGCCCGGACAATGAAGAGGCACCAATTCCGCCTTGGCTGCACGCCCAACCAGCAGACGTTCTTTCAAGAGGCGCGTGTTCGAACGCGGGCTGTCCTCATCCACCCAACGCTCGTCGTTCAACACAACAGCGACCTTTGACCAGTCCAGATCCGCGCCACTTAGCGTGTCGAATACCGGTCCCGGTGTCGTACCACCGGGAACTGACAAGGTTGCACGGCCACTGCTTCGCAGACTTTCACCCAATTCCGAGGAAATGCGCTGTGCAAGACGCAGCATCAGCATTTCGCGGTCCGGATATTCATGAAACTCCATCATCGGATCTCCCGCCAGCGCCGTCCGTCCTTGTGCATCAGCATAAGTGCACCTTCCGGCCCTGTCGATCCCGGCTCGTAAGGCTCTGGCTGATCTCCGCGCGCCTCCCAACCTTCAATGACCGGGTCGACCCAGGCCCAGGCGGCCTCAACCTCATCGCCGCGCATGAACAGCGTCTGATTACCCCGGATCACATCCATGATCAGTCGCTCGTAAGCATCCGGAATATCAAGATCGTTCCCCAGCGCTTCTGCAAAGCTCATATCAAGCGCAACATCCTTCAGGCGCATCCCGCCCGGTCCGGGCTCTTTGATCATGACACGCAGGTCCATCCCTTCATCCGGCTGTAGCCGGATCGCCAGAACATTCTCACGCCATTGGTTTGATTCACCAAAAATCGAATGTGGTGGTTCCTTGAAGGTTACGGCAATTTCGGACGCACGCGCCTTCATGCGCTTGCCTGTCCGTAGGTAGAACGGTGTCCCCTTCCACCGCCAGTTCGAGACATGCAGTTTCATTGCAATGAAACTTTCTGTCCGGCTGGCGGGATTGCCTGCCTCAGTCAGATAATCGTCACCACCCCTGCCGCGATACTGGCCTCGGACAAACTCTCCGGGATTGAGAGGATCAAGCGCCCGGATCACCTTCAGCTTCTCGTCGCGCATCGCGTCCGGTTCAAAACAATTCGGTGGCTCCATCGCGATCAGACACAATAATTGCATCATGTGGTTCTGAACCATATCACGCATCGCGCCGGAGTGATCATAGTAATCGCCACGCCCGCCAACACCTACTGTTTCAGCGACCGTGATCTGCACATGATCCACGAATTGCGCGTTCCAGAGCGGCTCGAAAAGGATATTGGCAAAGCGCACCGCCATCAGGTTCTGCACGGTTTCCTTGCCAAGGTAATGATCGATCCGGTAGATCTGATCTTCTTGAAAATATTCCGCAAGAGCAGCGTTCAGGGCTCGTGCTGTCCTGAGATCCTTGCCAAAGGGTTTTTCC
>SKWJ01000504.1 GCA_007128995.1 Paracoccaceae bacterium | reverse complement strand
CCGCATACAGGCTTTGCAGGAAGCGGGCTGCGTAATCGATATTGATGACAGGATCAAAGCCGTCTTCAAGGCTTCGAAACGCGGACGGATGCCAGCGCAGGTTGATCTGCATGCACCCCACATCAATCGAATCGACGCCCTGCATCTGACGTTCACGCACCCAGCCCATCGCCGCGTCTCTGGTGTCAAAAAGCCGCCCCTCTCCGGCCGCATTGACGGCCCATGGCCAGACTGTCAGTTGCCCTTTCCGTGAAACGCCTGCTTCCTGTAGCCCGATTCCCAACAGCAGATTACCGGGAATTCCGTAGCGGTCTTGCGCGCGCAGGATCTCGGTCACGCAAAGGCCAGTTGGATCATGCGTCCAGTCGTCGCCGTGTGATCGCGGCAGGTTCAGGTGATCGGTTCGGGGGGCAGGCTGTGGCATAAGGGGCCTGAATTGGCGCATCGCGGCGGGGTGCATCCCCGTTCGATCAGGCAAGGGCATGGCCGTTGTTCGTGTCGTGGCCGGGGTGCTGCTGCGGTAAAAATCCGCCCAGTCTGCTTGCGCGACAGGCACAGTGACTCCGTGCCATGCCGCCAGACCGATGATGGCACCCAGCGCGATCCGCATCACACGGACCCGCTTGCGATCAGATCAAACACGCGATCTGACAGCCGCAGCAATGTAGAGTAGATGAAAGGGGTCGACGCCAGCAAGCCCAGAAAGATCATGACGATCTTGGGGACGAATGTCAGCGTCATCTCCTGTATCTGGGTCAGAGCCTGGAAGAATGCGATTACAAGTCCAACCGCGAGGGCGAGTGCCAGAATAGGCCCAGAGCCCAGCAGCACCGCAAGGAACATTTCTGACAGGATGGTATAGGTATCCGTCGCATCCATCCGAAACCGCCCTTTTCATGTGATCTTTGCATCTGGCGCGGTCGACGCGTTTCCGGCGGCTGGTTTCCTCTCCCGCCGGATCCGACCCGAAAAGACACGATAAGGCCGCGTATTGACGGGCATTCGGCCTTTCCGGATCAGATCGGCATCCGCAGAACTTCCTGATACGCCTCGACGAATTTGTCGCGCATGGCCACAACTGTCTGCACAGTCGTTTCCAGCGCGAGGGTCGCCTCGACCACCTCCTGACGCCCGATCTCACCGTTCAGCCCGCGCTGTGCCGCCATGTCGCCTTCGCGGATGGTTTCAACCGCGTCCTTGGCTGCGGAGCGGATCATTTCAGCAAAGCTGCCCGGCTCTGATTGCTGTGCCGGGGGGAAGCCTGCACCAGAAAGGCTTTGCGCGCTGCGATAGGCATCACGCATGCCGGTAGTTGCAAATGATGCGGATGTTGTCTCGATCATCTTCAGGCCCTAGCGCAAAAGGTCAAGGATCTGGCCACGCATGCGGCGGCCTGTCTCGAACATGTTCAGATTTGCCTCATAGCTGCGCGACGCTTCACGCATATTGCTCATTTCCAGCAACGGGTTGACATTGGCCGTCTTGACATAGCCTTCGGCATCGGCGGCGGGATGCGCCGGGTCATATTCCCGGCCAAACGGCGCCCTGTCGCGCCCGAGTTCTGTAATTCGGACGAGGGATGCGCCGCTGTCACGGTCGATCATCTCCTCAAATGCAAGGGTCTTGCGCTGATACGGGTCCGCCCCGGGGGTCGCACCTGTTGATCCGGCATTCGCAACATTCTCTGCAACGACCTTCAGCCGTTCACCCTGTGCCCGCATGCCGCTGGCCGCGACCATCCCGATTGAACTCAGTGGATCCATCTGTCCCTCCGTTACCGCTGACCGGCCACTGCAAGGCTCAACAGTTTCTGGCCTTTGCCATAGAGCAACGCCGCCATCTGGTGCGCGCCGCTCAACTCGCTTGATTTCAGGGTCTGCTGCTCGAGCACGACCGAATTGCCGCTGATGCTGGTTTCCCATGTCCCGTCATCTCTGGAAACACGAACGCCCCCGGCGTATCCACCGCCCGAAATATGTGCCGCATGGGTTGTGCTCATGCCGCGGGTCGTCGTTCCGTTCACGAGTTCTGAAAACGGGCTCACCTCGCGTGCCTTGAAGCCGGGCGTATCGGCATTGGCAATGTTCTCTGCGATAACCTGTTGCCCTGCACTCAGCCAATGCATCCTCTTGGACGCGAGCTGAAAAAAAGACATGGAATCCAGTTTCATTTTGGTTCCTTTTTCAAGATATACATGAAATAACATTAACAATACTTGCTGGCTAGTGGATTTATACATGAAAACTGCATTTTCCGGCCTGTCAGGCGCCGCACGTCAGATGGATGGCTCCCGGATCGCGGGGCGCGTGAGCGGCGTGCTTGGCCTGACCTTGACGGCTGTCGGGGTTGAGCGCGCGCTTGGTATCGGTGCGCGCTGTGTCGTGCATGGCGCGCGCGGGCCAGTGTTGGGCGAAGTGGTTGCGATCAGCGCACAGGGTATTCACGTGCTTCCGTTCGGGACATGGGACGGCGTCGTGGTCGGTGATCTGGTTGAAAGCAGCCCGCGCGGTGATTGTGTCCGCCCTGACACCAGCTGGATCGGACGTGTCGTGGACGCACTCGGCGCGCCGATTGACGGGCGCGGGCCCTTGCTGGACGGCACGGTTGCACGCGCGATCAAGTCTGCGCCACCCCCTGCGTTCGAGCGGCGCAGGGTGGGGCCGCGGATCGAAACCGGGATCAAGGCCTTCGACATCTTCACGCCCCTATGTCGGGGGCAGCGCATGGGCGTTTTTGCTGGTTCGGGCGTTGGCAAATCGTCCCTTATGGCGATGCTGGCGCACGGTGCGCGCGCCGATGTCATCGTGGTGGGATTGGTCGGCGAGCGCGGACGCGAGGTTCAGGACTTCATTCAGGGTGATCTTGGGCCCGAAGCTATGTCACGTTGCGTGCTGGTTGTCTCAACCGGGAACGAGCCGCCCCTGATGCGCCGACAGGCAGCGTGGACAGCAACTGCGGTCGCCGAGCATTTTCGTGATGCGGGGTTGCAAGTGCTGTTGCTGATCGACAGTGTCACGCGCTTTGCCATGGCGCAGCGCGAAATAGGTCTTGCCGCCGGAGAGCCGCCGACAGCAAAGGGCTATCCGCCGACAGTCTTTGCGGAACTGCCTCAGTTGATGGAGCGGGCAGGGCCCGGGCGCGCAGAAACCGGGGATATTACCGGCATCTACACTGTGCTTGTTGATGGGGATGACATGAATGATCCAATCGCCGATACGGTCCGGGGCATTCTTGATGGCCATGTCGTTCTGGACCGGCAAATCGCAGAGCGGGGTCGCTTTCCGGCAATCCATCTTCTGAAAAGCGTCTCGCGTATGCTTCCCGACTGTCACGCGCCTGCCGAATATGCGGTCCTGTCCGCCGCACGGCGGGTGCTTGCAAAATATGCAGATATGGAAGAACTGATTCGCATGGGCGCTTACAAGCCCGGGGCCGATCCTGAAGTTGATGCAGCGATCCGGTTTGCAACGCCTGTCGAGGTGTTTCTTTCCCAGAGAAAGCACGAACAGATGGTGTCAGACCAGTCCTTCGCAGAACTGTATACCCTTCTTGGCGAGGCTGGCATTGATGTGCCATTGCCTGCACCGGGCTAAGTGATCCGCGCTCTCGCCTGCGCTTGAACGAACGGGCTTGGTCACTTAGGGGCTTGCAGCCTGGGTATTCTTCCAGCGCCGATGCGTCCACATCCACTGATCCATATGGGCCGTGATCAGCGCCTCGACAGAGGCATGCAGCGCCTCTGTCATCGTGCGCGGATCGCTATGCGGGATCGGGTCTTCAAGCCGGATACGAAAACTCAGGCCATCAGGTTGGCGGATGGCATAGACAGGCACAAGCAAGGCATCGTGCTTCAGGGCGATTTCGGCAGCTGAAAAAGCGGTTCGTGCGGGCTGGCCCATGAAATCCATGATTTCGCCATGGGCCATGTAATGGTCGGCCACCAGCCCGATCATTCCCCCTTGGCGCAGAAATTTCATCAACCCCGCCAGACCGCCCCGGTCGCGCGGAAATACCGGTTCGGCGATCCGCGCCATGGCCGTGACATAACGCTCGTTAAACGCGTTGTTGCGCATGGGCATATAGATCCCTGCGATCTGGCACCCATTCTCGCGCAGGACGACGCGCGCGGCGTCATAATTCCCGAAATGCGCGGTGACCAGCACAACTGGACGCCCGGCATCACGGGCGGTGCGCAAGGCGGCCCAGCCATCGCCCTCGATCGGGCTTTTGCGCGCGCGCTCGACAAATTCGCTTCCAGAAAAGGTCTCGGCCATGGCGCGCACCATGTTGCCGGGAACCTCGCGGCACAGTCGGCGCACCTCTGCGGCGGGCAAGTCCGGCATCACATGGGCAAGGTTCTCGCGGATACGTGTGCGCATCCCGGCGACAGGTCCTATGACATGCGCCCCCAGCCAGCCCATCATCGATATCCGGGCCCGGTAGGGCAGGAAGCGCCCTATCATCAGCAGCATTCCAGTCAGCCGATCTTCGAACCAGTGCTTCCATCGCAGCGGTTGTCTGGCCGGGCGTTGCTTGCGTCGTGAGGGGGCCGAGTGCGACATGAGGCTTGATTGCATCCCTCACACCGGCGCGTCAAGCCATGCTCAGTAACTATAGTCGCGGTATATCCGGGTCAGATCGCCCTGCCAGTCGCCATGATACCGGGCAAGCAACTCATCTGCGGGCGATTGCCCTGTTGCCACAGATTCCTTCAGCGCGT
>SKWJ01000523.1 GCA_007128995.1 Paracoccaceae bacterium | reverse complement strand
TCGATCACGGCTTCAATCGCTTCCTCGCCAAACTTCTCGGCACATTTTTCGGGACCTTTCGCCAGCAGTTTGGCTGTCCAGCTGCTCTCGGGGGCTGCGCCCGTTCGGTTTGCAATCGTCGCGGCAAGGCGGGTCAACGCGCTCATGTCAGGCGCACCGGAATGCCAGCGGCTGCCATATGTGCCTTGGCCTGCGCGATCGTGTAATCCCCGAAATGAAAGATTGAGGCTGCCAGCACGGCTGAGGCCCCAGCAACTGCAACCCCTTCCACCAGATGATCGAGTGTTCCAACCCCGCCCGAAGCAATGACCGGAATACCAACTGCATCCACAATCGCACGGGTCAGCGGCAGGTTGAACCCTGCGCGCGTCCCATCGCGGTCCATCGAGGTCAGCAGGATTTCCCCAGCGCCGCGTGCGGCAACCGCGCGCGCAAATTCCACAGCGTCAATGCCAGTCGGCTTGCGGCCGCCATGTGTGAAAATTTCCCACTTTCCGGGACTGACTGTTTTCGCGTCAATCGCCACGACAATGCACTGGCTGCCGAAACGATCTGCAGCGCGGGCAACGACATCAGGGTCGGCGACAGCAGCAGAGTTGAAGGATACCTTGTCAGCGCCTGCAAGCAGCAATGCGCGCACATCTTCTGCACTGCGCACCCCACCGCCAACTGTCAGGGGCATGAAGCAGTTTTCAGCCGTCCGTGTGACCAGATCGAACATGGTTCCACGATTTTCATGGGTGGCGTGAATATCGAGAAAGCACAACTCATCCGCCCCGGCGGCATCATAGGCTTTCGCGGCTTCGACCGGGTCGCCAGCGTCAACCAGATCAACGAAATTGACGCCCTTGACCACGCGGCCATCAGCGACGTCCAGACAGGGGATGATACGTGTCTTCAACATGCGCCCCTGATAGCCTGCGGCGAGTGTGGCGAAAAGGGGGAATTGAGCGGATAGCAGCAGTTCACTGATCCGGATCAAAGACATTTTTCATAGTGTAATTCATACTGCAACAATCCGAAGCAGGAGGAGCGACATGGACGATCTCGAACAGCGCGAGGCCGAGATTTTGGCGCGCAAGCACGAACTGCTGGCACGAATGACCTTTGTTGACAATGAATTGAGCAGTCACGGCAGTCCGGACTGGGAAGACAATGCAGTTGAACATGGCGAGGATGAAACGCTCGAAGCATTGGGAGTCTCAGCCCAAAGAGAACTGCGAATGCTAGAGGCAGCATTGCAGCGGATCGCGGCAGGAGAATACGGGTTCTGCGTCCGGTGCGGTGCACAGATCAGTGCTGCGCGGCTTGATCTTTTGCCTGCCACGCCCTTCTGCACGGGCTGTGCGCAATAACTTGCGCGCGCGCGCGTTGCACCCTATACGCGCGCCATGCTTGACCTCGGACAAAACCGCCCTGAACTGCCGCCTGAAATTGCCCGGCGCCGCACATTCGCCATCATCTCGCATCCGGATGCGGGCAAGACGACGTTGACCGAAAAGTTTCTGCTTTTTGGCGGGGCAATCCAGATGGCGGGGCAGGTGCGTGCGAAGGGCGAAGCGCGGCGCACGCGCTCGGATTTCATGCAGATGGAGAAGGACCGTGGCATCTCGGTGTCGGCATCGGCCATGTCCTTCGATTTCGGCAAGTATCGCTACAATCTGGTCGATACGCCCGGCCACTCGGACTTCTCGGAAGATACGTATCGCACGCTGACGGCCGTGGATGCCGCAATCATGGTGATTGACGGGGCGAAAGGGGTTGAATCCCAGACGCGCAAATTGTTCGAGGTCTGCCGCTTGCGTGATCTGCCGATCCTGACCTTCTGCAACAAGATGGATCGTGAAAGCCGCGAGACATTCGACATCATCGACGAGATCCAGCAGAATCTGGCGATTGATGTCACCCCTGCAAGCTGGCCAATCGGCATGGGAAGCGAATTTCTCGGGTGTTACGACCTGTTGCGCGACAGGCTGGAACTGATGGATCGCGCGGATCGCAACAAGCGGGGTGCGTCCATTGTTCTGAACGGGCTGGATGATCCGGCGATGGAGAGCCACATTCCCGCGCATCTGCTGGGCAAATTGCGCGAAGAGGTTGAGATGGCGCGCGAGTTGCTGCCCCCCCTGACCCCGCAATCCGTATTGGAAGGACACCTGTCGCCGATCTGGTTCGGATCGGCCATCAATTCTTTCGGCGTGAAAGAGTTGATGGAGGGGATCGCCGATTATGCGCCACAGCCACAGGTGCAAACGGCTGAGTCGCGTCAGATTGCGCCGGAAGAGGGCAAGGTGACCGGATTTGTGTTCAAGGTTCAGGCGAATATGGACCCGAAGCACCGTGACCGCGTGGCCTTTGTGCGCCTTGCTTCCGGGCATTTTATGCGCGGCATGAAGCTTACGCATGTGCGCTCGAAAAAGCAGATGAGCGTGGCCAGTCCGGTGCTGTTCCTTGCCGCCGACCGAGAACTGGCCGAAGAGGCTTGGGCCGGTGATATCATCGGTATCCCCAACCATGGGCAGTTGCGCATAGGTGACGCGCTCACCGAAGGTGAAAACCTGCGCTTCACTGGCATTCCGTCTTTTGCCCCTGAACTGCTGCAAACCTGCCGTGCCGGGGATCCGATGAAGGCCAAGCATCTGGACAAGGCGCTGATGCAATTTGCAGAAGAAGGCGCGGCCAAGGTGTTCAAGCCTGTTTTCGGTTCGGGCTTCATTGTGGGCGTGGTCGGGCAGTTGCAATTCGAGGTGCTGGCAAGCCGCATCGAGCAGGAATATGGCCTGCCAGTCCGGTTTGAGGCATCGCAATTCACATCGGCGCGCTGGGTATCGGGTGACATGGTTGCGGTCGAGAAATTCAGTGCTGCCAACAAGCAGCACATGGCCATCGACAGCGATGGAGACCCGGTCTTCATGACGCGTCTTCAATGGGATATAGACCGCGTCGTGCGCGATTATCCGGAGCTTCGTTTGACCGCGACGAAGGAATTACACGGCAGCTAGTCTTTCATCTCTGGCAGATTGCATGATCCATGAGGCGCATTGAGGCGATTCACCCGCCGCGCATTGGCTGAAATAGAAATGTCATCGAAAGTGATTAAAGCGCCGACAGGATCGCGCGTGTGCGGGCGCTGTCAGCGTCCATCTGCGTGATCAATGCGTCAAGGCTGTCAAAGCGCATTTCGTCACGCAAATGCTTGACGAGAGCAACCGACAGACGAGAGCCATAGAGATCCCCTGAGAAGTCGAAGATAAATGTTTCAAGATTGGGGAGGTTCTGTCCGAACATGGGCCTGACGCCCATCGAGGCGACCCCTTGGTAAGCGCCGCGATGCGGGCCGTCCAGCACATCGACCAGAACGGCATAGACACCGAAACGCGGGGGATGCAGCCCTGAGATGGACATATTCGCTGTCGGATAGCCCAGGGTTCGGCCACGTTTTTCACCATGCAGCACAGCGCCGTCAATGCGGTGCCAATGTCCAAGCATGTCAGCCGCTTCCTGACAGAGCCCGTCGCTCAAGGCTTGCCGGATTGCTGTTGATGAAAACACGCGGTCGCCTTCGGCAAGAAGCGGTGCCACAGTGACCTCAAAGCCGTAGCTCTGGCCCAATTGTACCAGATCTGTCGCAGTGCCTTCGCGGCCTTTGCCAAAACAGAAATCGGCGCCCACGACAACATGACGCACGCCCAGACCCTGCGCCAGAACATCACGCGCAAAAGCCTCTGCCGACAAGCTGGACAGGTCCTGACCGAATGGAAGTTGATAGAGATGCTCGACACCGATACGCGCCAGACGGTTGGCGCGCGTTTCGGCGCTCATCAGGCGAAATGGTGCAGAATCAGGCGCGAAATATTCTCGGGGATGGGGCTCAAAACAGACGATTCCCAAAGGGGCCTTGTCCTTGCGTGCAAGCTCTATGACGCGCTGATGGCCACGATGGACACCGTCAAAATTGCCCATTGCGACCGAAGCGCCGCGCGCGGTTGCTGGAATGTCTTGCCAGTGCTGGTGCGTCTGCATCTGCCCCCTGCGGGGCAGGGCCCCGGCCTCAGTCGAATTTCCGGCTGGGCGCGAGCACTGTGGCCTCGCCCTTGAGGACTGTCATATCCCCCACACTGCACCGACATTCAAGAGTGACGCGCCGTTTTGCATAATCGATCGTCAGCACAGTGACTTCGGCCAGTACCACATCGCCTGGTCGCACCGGCGCCATGAATTTCAATGTCTGACCCATGTAGATCGTGCCATGCCCTGGCAGCTGTTCGCCAATGACAGCCGATATAAGCCCTGCTGTCAGCATACCATGGGCGATACGCCCTTCGAAGATAGTGTCTTGCGCGTAGGAATCATCCAGATGCACAGGGTTGCGGTCTGTCGAGACTTCGGCGAACAGTTCGATATCTCTGTCCGTGATTTCCTTGCGCAGATAGCGGCTCATCCCGATTTCCAGATCTTCAATGCAGATCGTGCCACGGGGAAGATTGTCATTCATGCCATTGTCCAGCATTGCGCTATGCCCTCCGGATGAGCGATTTCACAGATGTATTCTGCGCAGCCCTAGACGAAAGCAGAGAGTCGCGCAATAGCGAAGGTAATAAAAATGCCAAAATAGATCTAAAGGTGTAATATAGTTGCGTAAGCTTGTGCATAGCAGTGGCGGGTTTTCAAATCGTTCGGAACAGAGTTATCACATTTCTCGGGGTTTCTCCGCCCGGGGACTCGTTGCATAGTCATTG
>SKWJ01000484.1 GCA_007128995.1 Paracoccaceae bacterium | reverse complement strand
GCAATATTGTTCGAAATGATGTCGACATTGGTTTGCTGTGCCAACATGCCTGTCGCGGCGATTCCCAGTGCTTTCATGTCCCTTCGGTCCTTTGCTGTGGCGCAGGTGCCAGTTCTATGCGCTTGGCGTGGTGCGATCTGACGCCCCGCCGCCCCCTGTATGTTAAGTTGCCGGGCGGCCAACCCGTCGCAGCAGATCACGGCGTAATTCGTCTTCGCCATTCATCAGTTGCACGGCGCGTTCATAAGCTTTCTGTATCGACATCATCCGCGTCATCTCTACGACCGGTTGGACGTTGCTGCCTTCAATCGCGCCTTGAATGATCTCGCTTCCCGTATCCGGAACCGGTGGCCGAAGTCCGGCGATGTCTGGTTGGACAAACATGCCATTCCCGATGCGCTCATAGGTTTGAAGATCAGGCAGCTCAAAAACCCCAATCTGGGCAATTGCGCCATTTTCGAGGCTGGAGATCATGCCTGTCCGAGAGATTGAGAGTTCTGCTGCTGCATCAGGTGGCAGCGCGATCGGGTTGCCTGCGATGTCCAGCACGCGCGCGCCAGAAAGTGTCACGAGGTTCCCCTGAACATCAGTTGCAAAATGCCCGTCGCGCCCATAGACGCGCTGCCCCTGCGGTGTCTCGTAAGAGAACCAACCATTGCCTTTCAGGGCAACGTCCAGCGGGTTCCCGGTATGCGAAACCGCGCCCTGCTGCGAATCGATATAGGACCCGCGGTCAATCAGGAAATTGGTGTCGCCTGTCGCGGCTGTCGGATCACGATGCAGGTAGGAAGAGAAAACCACGCGCTCTCCCTTGAAGCCGGCAGAATTCGCATTTGCCATGTTGTTCGCGGTGACTTCCAGCTTTCGCTGAAGCGCGGTTGCAAGCGAAAGTGAAACATAGTTTGAGTTGTCCAAGGCTCACCTCATAGACTGTTGGAGCACTCATACGCTTAAATCAAATATAAATCAAATACTGTTGTTGATTAATTTTAATTTATGCTTGAGTATATGAAGTATAGTCTGGATTGGTGTTGATGGTACGTGCTCATCTCCTTCGGGTCTGTCAGCCCCGGAATGCGCTCTTTGCAATGCAGCTTTCCGTCGCAAGGGCGGCGAAGCAAAGGTGTGCCTGCACGGCAGCCGTGCTTGCGCTCTTGCCCGCGCTTGCGCTTGCGTCTCCGCATGAGGGCATCAGGGATTACGCGGACAGGGGCCCGCCAGTACCAGAAGAGGGGCAGGTCTTGCCGGGAGGGTGGCCGGCGACATCGCTTGCGGCGGATCTGGTGCAATTTCACCCGCAACAGTTTCTTGAAGACCGGGCACGGCTGAACGCTGCACTGGCCGCCTTGCAGGACATGCACGCAGAAAACCGCCCAGCGCCACCGCAGATGGCTGATGTGCTGATGGATCTTGCAGCGCTGCACCTGTCCCAGCTTCTGCTGCCCGAAGCGCGGTCGTTCCTGCGCGCCCTGCCTAAGCCCGAGGCGTTGGCAGCTTCTGACACCCTGTCCGTAGAGCAGATCAGACGACAAAAGCGGCTTGATGTCGCCATTTCAGGGTTCTCCGATCCGCTCGCCCTTGTGTCGCAGGATTGGGAGGAGGCACCCCTGTTCGAGGCCCTTCACCACATTGCTCGGGGTGCGTTACCTGAAGCCCGGCCCCTTCTCGCTGAAGCTGCAACACAGCTTGAAAGCTATCCGCCAGCCCTGTTCGATGCCAAAGTGCTGCCGCTATTTGAAGCGGCGATTGAAAGTGGCGCATGGGATGTCGCGCGTCACCTTGCCGCCACACTGCAAGGAAAGGAAGAGATTCAGAAAAGTTCTGGCTATCGCTACCTGCTTGGACGGGCTGCCGAATTGGGGGGCGATCTGCTTGCAGCCTTCGACAATCATGTCGCGGCAACGTCGGGGAATGATGACTGGGCGCAGCGGTCGCGGTTGGCGCTGATCGATTTGGGCCAGAAGACCGGCACCTTGTCGAACGAGGATGCACGTGTGCTGCTTGCCCAATCGCGTGCCTTGTGGCGCGATGGTGCGCTGGGACTGGACACATTGCAAAGGCTCGTCGCGCTGGAACTGGCCGATGAGAACCCGCTTGCAGCACTTGCGGTGATGGCCGATATCATTCGTCGCTTTTCCGGGACCGCCGCCGCTGAAGATGCGACGGCAAGAGCAGACGCGCTTATTGCCGCGCTATATGCAAGCGGTCTGAGTGGCGGGATGCCGCTTTCGGAACTGATCCTTGCGCATCGCGCCATCTCCCGCGATTTCAGCTTTCTGGGTGTAACAGACGAGTTTGCAGAACCCTTTGCGGATTATCTTGCAGCAAGCGGCGCAACCGCGCTTGCTGCGCAGGAGTTCGAAGCAATCCGTGCACAGGCCGCAGCCCGCGCCGAAGCCTTGATGAACGACCCGCAACCCGACTCGTCAGCGATTGCCGAATACCTGCACACGCGTGACCGATTGCGACTGAAGCATGCAGCCGCACTGATGCAGGGCGGGCAGTATGCCGAAGCAGAGGCGCTGCTCGAAATCGCCGTAGCCACCCATGACGCAGCCTTGCGTGACCATCACAACCTCTTGCGGGCGCAACTTTATATGTCCCTGCAAAGACCCGCCGATGTGCTGGCGACACGCATGGTTTCGCCGACCGATGACTACCTTCACCTGCGTGCTGCGGCCGCGTTCGATCTGCGCGACTGGGTGCGCGCGCAGGACGCATACGAAGTACTGCTTGCGCATCGGGGAGCAGACATGGCGGCGGGGGATCAGATCAATATGCTGCTTGCCACGCATCGCGCGGGCCAGACCGAGCGCGCGCGTGAACTGACCCGCATCCTGCCCGAACTTGGAGCGCAGTGGTCCACTCTGGCCGAAGGGCTGACCGCAGATATACCGGATGTCCTGCCCTTGCGCGATCATGCTGCGCGCCGCCGTGTCGAGAATGCCGACAGCGCCCTGCGTCAGATACTCGCCGCAGGAGGCGCTGTCCCATGATCGTCACTGGCCGTTTCACCTTAACCCTTAACCGCCCTGAAAACCCTGCTGCCTATATCAGATCGGTTCCGCTTGTGTTCAGTTCGGCGGCAAACAGCAAAAAGGACGCTTCATCATGAGCATTTCCAACGCTATGCAAACCGGAGTCAGTGGACTGCGCGCCAATTCCACTGCTGTTGGCCGCATTTCGGACAATATCGCGAATGCCAATACTGACGGATATCGTCGTAGCTTCGCGCAAATGGTGACGACGACGACGACAAGCAACTCTACGGGCCTTGCTCCGGCTGGGGTTCGTGCAGTGCAGGGCACCAATGTTGTTCTCGATGGTGCATTGCGGCCGACCGGGCAGGCGACTGACCTTGCCATTGGCGGGTCCGGGTTCTTCGTCGTCTCGCGCAACCCGGATGAGTTGGTGGAATCAAACTACCGGATGACGCGGGCCGGGTCCTTTCTGCCCGATGAGAACGGATATCTGCGCAATGCGGCTGGCTATTACCTTGCCGGCTTTCCATATGGCGAGGACGGAACGCTTGGCGCGGTTGATCGCAACCGGTTCGGAGATCTGACGACTGTGAAGGTCGGCGATGTGCAGATGCTGGGATCGCCGACCACAGAAATCACAGTCGGGGGCAATCTTCCTGCGCAACAGGCGGGCTTGGCGGCGGCAGGCGACCCCTTCATCTCTTCGGCGGAATTCTTCTCGCCGCTTGGCGTGGCCTCGCGCCTTCAGTTCGCATGGCAACCCATGCCTGCCCCTGCGGCGAATAGCTGGGAAGTAACAATCAATGATCCTGCGGGCGTGTCCTTTGGAACGGTCGGGGTCAGCTTTGCGGCCAGTGGTGGGACTGCGGGCGCTCCGCTGAGCTATGACAATACGGGTCTGCCAGCGTTCAACACGGCGACCGGGCAGGTAACACTTGATGTCGGCACGCCAGGGAACCCTCAAGACATCACGATCGGGTTTGGCGCTCCGGGCGGGTTTACCGGTATGACCCAGTTCGCCGGGGATTATGCGCCGCTGAAGATCGGCGCAGACGGATCGGGCACCGGAATGCTGGTCCGCACTGAGATTGATGAGCGCGGCGATGTGTATGGCGTCTTTGACAATGGCAAGCGCAAGGCACTTTACAATATTCCCCTGGCCGAGGTTCCAAACCCCAACGGTTTGACGACAACTGATGGCAATGCCTTTTTGTTGTCGCGTTCCTCAGGGGCAGTCCGGCTGAGCAGTGCTGGCACCGGATCTGCAGGGACGATCACGGCAGGCGCTCTTGAAAGCTCGAATGTCGAGGTTGCCCAGGAATTGACCGACCTCATTCAGACCCAGCGGGCCTATTCGTCAAATGCCAAGATCGTCACTACCGTCGACGAAATGCTGGATGAAACGATGCGTCTGAAGCGCTGACCAGATAAGGGACAACGGTAATGAGCATTACAGGCGCTTTCGTAAGCAGTCGCAGCGGGCTTGCCGCGACTGCGGCGTGGTCAGAAGTCACAGCCAACAATATCTCAAATGCGGATCGCTCTGGCTATGTCAAACGGGGCCTGTTGCTGACAAGCGGTCTGAATGGAACTGGCGTGCAGGTCACCGGCTTGCGCCGCGATGTCGACAGCGCGCTGGACCGGATGCATCGTCAGGAAATCTCGCGCACCGCCACGCAGGACGCGATGGCTGACGGACTGAAGGTGCATTCGGCGCTTCTGGGCGCCCCCGGTGACCCGCTCTCGATCCCCGGGCGGATCACG
>SKWJ01000057.1 GCA_007128995.1 Paracoccaceae bacterium | reverse complement strand
CGGCCATGCCGCGTTGTCGGATCGCGCACGCCCAACCCGACCCGGTCGCCGCTGAAACCGTCAACCGAGCGGCGGCAGCACGACCACTCAGGCCCTCTTCCATGTAACGCTGAAACCGCGCGCGCAGTGTATTTGGGAACGGTGCTGACATAATCCATCGTCCAAAAAAGGAGGAATCACATATCCACAGCCTTTGGAGTCCCAGGATTCAGGATTTCAGCGAAACGCTCTAGTCTTGCACCGCTCTTGCTCGCATCCCAAAGCCGTTGAACTTCGGGGTGTTGCCAATTGTTATTGAACCGTTGTCATCAAGGCCGTTAGGCTGGACAACGGTCTCGTCCGGAAGGCCAGGGCAGACAGAACCCGGACTTGCCACTGGTCTGTCACCAAAACCCGCTGAACCGCGCGGCGCGAACGTTACACGCCTTTTCTAAGCACATCCGCGAGATCGGTGCGTTCCCAGGAAAACCCGCCATCCTGCTCGGGCTGGCGGCCAAAATGGCCATAGGCGGAGGTCCGTGCATAAATCGGGCGGTTCAAACCCAGATGGGTGCGGATACCAAGCGGGGTCAGGTCCATCGCCCGTGAAATGGCGCGTTCGATCGCTTCGTCATCAACCTGTCCCGTGCCATGGGTATCGACATAGATCGATAGCGGACGGGCCACACCAATGGCATAGGAAAGCTGCAAGGTGCAGCGCTGAGCCATGCCCGCAGCAACCACATTCTTCGCAAGATACCGCGCTGCATAGGCGGCCGATCGGTCAACCTTGGTCGGATCCTTGCCGGAAAACGCACCGCCCCCATGTGGCGCCGCACCGCCATAGGTATCAACAATGATCTTGCGTCCAGTCAGTCCCGCATCTCCGTCGGGCCCGCCAATCACGAAAGTCCCCGTCGGGTTGACCCACCATTCGGTTTTGTCGGTCAGCCATTCGCGCGGCAGGACTTCGCGGATATAGGGTTCGACGATGGCTCGGATATCCGCAGAGGACTGTGCCTCGCTGGCGTGCTGAGTGGACAGCACCAGCTGGGTCACCTCGACCGGTTTTCCGTCTTCATATCTCAGGGATAGCTGGGTTTTTGCATCCGGGCGCAAACTGGGCTCTGCGCCGGATTTACGAACTTCGGCAAGGCGCTGCAAGATGCGGTGGGCGTATTGGATGGGGGCTGGCATCAGTTCCGGAGTTTCGTCCACGGCGTAGCCGAACATGATCCCCTGATCGCCTGCCCCGTCTTGCGACACACCCTGCCAGATATGGGCAGACTGCTCATGCAGGAAGTTCAGGACATGGCAGGTATTCCAGTGAAACTTTTCCTGCTCGTAGCCGATATCCTTGATGCAGTCGCGGGCGATCTGGGGAATGCGCCCCATGTAGTCTTTCAGCCGTTCCGGGTCCGACAGTCCGACCTCTCCGCCGATCACGACCAGCGACGATGTCGCGAAAGTCTCGCAGGCGACGCGCGCGGTCTCCTCTTCGGCCAGCAGCGCGTCGAGCACGGCATCTGAAATACGGTCGCACACCTTGTCGGGGTGGCCTTCAGACACGGATTCAGAGGTGAAGATGTAGTTCTGTCTTGCCATTCTGCACTCGCCCCGTTTCCTTGCGCCGGGGCTTTCGTACGCATGAGACTGCCCGCCGCTTTCTGGTTCATTTCGACAGCCATTAGCAAGAAGTGCAAGGGGCCACAACTGCGAGAAAACTGTCAGTTCAATTCGTCGCTATGTCGAGGTTTCTGAGAAACGCAAGGATATGCGGGCCAATCCCTTCGACAATAAGGCGGACACCTTTGGCGTTGGGGTGAATGTGATCGTCCTGCATCAGCTCTGCAAAACTCTGACCGGCATCGGACTTGGCTGTCATGGGTTGCATGAAATTGGGATAAAGTGGAACATCGTGAATCATTGCAAGTTCGGTGAACATGCTCTCGAATGCCTGTCGGAACTCTGGTCCGTAATTGCCGGGTGCAGGCAGACCTGCCATCATGGCGGGAATGTCTTCCTGTGCCAGACGCGACAATATGTCATCCAGATTCTGCCGGCTTGACGTTGGGTCCAGACCGCGCAACAAGTCATTGCCGCCAAGTGTAACGAGCATCGCGTCTACGCGCTCTGCCAGTGTCCAGTCCATTCTTGCAAGTCCGCCTGCGGTCGTATCCCCCGACACGCCGGCATTGATGACTTCCACATCCATACCTTGCTCGGTCAGCCAGTCCTGAAGTTGCGGGACAAACCCGTCTTCCGAGGGCAAACCGTAGCCTTGCGTCAGGCTGTCACCGAGGGCAACCAATCTCAGCGGTTCTGCTGCCGCGACGGAAGCGCACGCAATCATCGTGAAACCTGTTAATGCCGCAGCGCAGCAGTTGCCGAATGCGCGCGGAACCCCATATGCAATGGACGAAGCTTCGGAAAGGATGTTGCGGATGACAGACATGGTTCTCTCGCTCAGGGATGTGGATCTGACCCTGCAAGGGAATGCAGGACCCGTGCATATTTTGCGGAGCATAACTCTCGATGTGCCGCGTGGGGAAACGCTGGGGTTGGTTGGGCCATCGGGTTCGGGCAAGTCATCGCTCCTTATGCTCATGGGCGGGCTGGAACGCGCAACGGGTGGTCGGGTCATGGCCATGAACCACAATCTCACGACACTTGGCGAAGACGCGCTGGCCCGGTTTCGCAGAGAGCATATGGGGGTAGTCTTCCAGTCTTTCCACCTTATACCGACGATGACCGCGCTGGAAAATGTGGCGACACCGCTGGAACTAGCAGGGCGACGGGATGCATTTGACAGGGCCGAGGAAGAATTGCGCACTGTGGGTCTTGGGCATCGGCTGGATCACTATCCCGCGCAGATGTCCGGGGGGGAACAGCAACGCGTGGCGCTGGCACGGGCAGCAGCGCCCCGCCCCGATATCCTGCTGGCGGATGAACCCACGGGCAATCTTGATGGTCCGAATGGTCAGTCGATCATGGATCTCTTGTTCGGATTGCGGGACCGGCATGGTGCGACCCTGATCCTTGTCACACACGCACCCGAATTGGCCGCGCGCTGCGATCGCGTGATCCGGCTGTCGGATGGCGCAATCGCGGGCGAGACACTGAAAAAAGGCAAAGAGGCTGCTGAATGATTCGCGTTGCGTGGAAAATTGCGCGGCGTGAATTGCGCGGCGGGCTGAGGGGGTTCTGGGTGTTTCTGGCCTGCCTCGCTCTGGGGGTTGGTGCGATTGCAGCTGTGGGATCCGTCCGCGGCGCGATAGACGATGGACTGGCCCGCGAAGGGGCAACCTTGCTGGGCGGCGACGCCGAGCTGCGCTTTACATACCGCTTTGCCACCAGTGAAGAACGCGACTGGATGACCTCCTTCGCCGCGCGCGTGTCAGAAGTGGTCGATTTCCGGTCTATGGCCGTTGCTGGCGAAGGCGCTGAAAGCGAGCGCTCTGTCACGCAGGTCAAAGGGGTCGATCAGGCCTACCCGCTGGTCGGGCGTGTTGAACTTCAGCCGCCGATAGCGCTTGAAGAGGCTCTGGCAGATCAGGATGGGTTGCCCGGGGGCGTGATGGAGCGGATTCTGGCAGAAAGACTCGGTCTGGAAATCGGTGACACATTCCGTCTTGGTGTGCAGGAGTTTCGGCTGACCGCGCATTTGACCCGTGAACCTGATGGTCTTGGGGCCAATTTCGGTTTCGGGCCGCGCACTTTGGTACTGCGCGAGGCACTGGAGTCAGCCGAATTGCTGGGCCCCGGGACGCTGTTCGAAGTGAATTACCGGATGCTGTTGCCGAACAGGGGCCTTGATGATGCGCGTGCGGTCGCTCAGTCCCAGTTCGACGGTGCAGGCGTGCGCTGGCGCGACAGCCGCAATGCTGCGCCACAGATTCGCAATGTGATCGAACGCGTGTCGTCCTTTCTCGTGCTGGTCGGGCTTGCCGGGCTTGCCGTCGGCGGGGTGGGCGTTTCGGCTGCCATCCGAACTTATCTGGATGGGAAAACAAACGTCATTGCGACCCTCAAGACAATCGGGGCGGACAGCCGCACCATCTTCACCATTTACCTGTTTCAGATCGGTGTCTTGACCGCCTTCGGGCTTGTACTGGGGCTTGCACTGGGTGCAGTGGTGCCCTTTGCTGTCGAGCCGATTGTCGCGGGTCAGGTTCCGATTGACCTTGAAATCGCCTTGCAGCCGCGCGCGCTCGTTGAAGCGGGAATATACGGTGTGCTGACAGCGCTGATCTTCACGCTCTGGCCACTGGCGCGAACCGAGAATGTGCGTGCAGCGGCAATCTTTCGGGGCAGTGCCGAGGCTGGTCATCGCTTGCCGCGATGGCCCTATCTGGTGGCGACCCTCGGCCTTGTTGGTGGGCTGGTGGTGGTGGCAGCCTCCTTCGCGGCTGTCCCTGCGCTGGCCTATGCCACCGCAGCCGGGGTGATCGGAGCGCTGATTGTCCTGTCCTTGGCGGCGATGGCTTTGCGTGCCCTGGCCCGTCGCGCTGCGCGCGCCCGTATCTTGCGCGGCCGTACCTCGCTAAGGATCGCTCTCGGTGCGATCGGGAACCCGCGAGAGGGAGCAAGCGCTGTCATCCTTTCACTGGGGTTGGGGCTGACAGTGCTGGCTGCTGTCGGGCAGATCGACAGTAATCTGCGCAGGGCAATTACGACTGATCTGCCAGACCAGGCGCCCAGCTATTTTTTTCTTGATATCCAGAACAATCAACTGGAGGGGTTTCTGGAGCGTCTGGCTACGGACGACAATGTTG
>SKWJ01000238.1 GCA_007128995.1 Paracoccaceae bacterium | reverse complement strand
GCCGTTTATCATAACGGGGGTGATCGGGTCGCTGGCCGCGCTGGATTTCCTTGGCTTTGGTCTGCCCTCATCGGCCCCCTCGCTGGGGGAGATGACACTTCAGGCGCGCAACAACCTGCAAGCCCCTTGGCTGGGTTTTTCGGCCTTCTTCACCTTTGCCATCATGCTGTCGCTTCTGGTCTTCATCTTTGAAGGCGTGCGCGACGCATTTGATCCGCGAAAGACGTTTTCATGACCCATGTTCTGGATGTGAAGGATCTGACTGTCACCTTTCGGCAGGAAGGCCGCGAGGTTCGGGCCGTGCGGGGCGTGTCCTTCCATGTGGAAAAGGGCGAAACCGTTGCACTTGTCGGGGAATCAGGGTCCGGCAAATCGGTCAGTGCGCTGTCGACCGTGGGATTGTTGCCGGATTCGGCGCAGGTTACCGGGTCAGTCCGGTTCAAGGGGGCAGAACTGAACGGCGCGTCCGAGAATACCTTGCGCGGTGTGCGCGGCAATGATGTCAGCTTCATCTTTCAAGAGCCGATGACCTCGCTCAACCCGCTGCACACGATCGAGAAGCAGATCACCGAAAGCCTTGCGCTGCATCAGGGTCTTGGCGGGGCAAGTGCGCGCAAGCGTGTGCTGGAACTCTTGGAAAAAGTGGGCATCCGGGACGCAGAAACGCGGATGGGGGCCTATCCGCACCAATTGTCGGGCGGGCAGCGCCAGCGTGTCATGATCGCCATGGCGCTGGCCAACGGGCCGGAGCTGCTGGTCGCGGATGAGCCCACCACCGCGCTGGATGTCACCATTCAGGCCCAGATCCTCGAATTGCTGGTTGATCTGAAGCGCGCCGAGGGCATGAGCCTGTTGTTCATCACCCATGATCTGAACATCGTGCGCCGCTTCGCTGACCGTGTCTGCGTGATGAAAGATGGCGAGATCGTCGAACAGGGGCCGACGGAAGAGATTTTCGCCGCGCCTTCGCATCCCTACACCCGGAAACTGCTTGCCGCAGAATCGACCGGACAACCTGCCCCGGTTCCCGGTTCTGCGCGCGAGATCCTGCGCACTGACAAGTTGCGCATCTGGTTTCCGATCCAGCGGGGCTTTCTGCGGCGGACTGTCGGTCATGTCAAAGCGGTGAATGAGGCGAACCTGTCGCTGCGCGCAGGTGAGACGCTGGGTGTCGTGGGGGAATCGGGGTCGGGCAAGACCACGCTTGCTTTGGCGATCCTGCGTCTGATTTCCAGCGAGGGGCCGATCCTGTTTGAGGGGGCCGATATTCAAGGGCGCAAATCGACCAGTTTGCGCAACATGCGACGTCATCTGCAGATCGTGTTTCAGGACCCGTTCGGCAGCCTGTCGCCGCGCATGACCGTAGAGCAGATCATTTCTGAAGGTCTGGGCGTGCATGGTGTGCCCACCGGGCGATCCGCGCGCGAGCTTGTGGCCGAGATCATGGCCGAGGTGGGCCTCGACCCGTCCACGATGGCGCGGTATCCGCATGAATTCTCTGGCGGTCAGCGTCAGCGCATCGCCATTGCCCGTGCCATGATCCTGCGTCCAAAACTGGTGGTTCTGGATGAGCCGACCTCGGCACTGGATATGACAGTGCAGGTGCAGATTGTCGATCTGCTGCGCGAGTTGCAGCGCAAGCACGGGCTGGCCTATCTGTTCATCAGCCATGATCTGCGTGTCGTGCGTGCCTTGTCGCACAAGGTTATTGTGATGAAACAGGGCGATGTCGTGGAAGCGGGCCCTGTCGCGCAGGTTTTCGAGGCTCCGCGACATGCCTATACCCGTCAGTTGCTGGCGGCGGCGTTCGATATCACCACCATCGGGGCGGCGTGATCTTGGCATGAGGGCGCGGGATCACTGGCGCGGCGCAAAACCGGAACCCCGGTTCTGCGCCGCGTTGTCACCATGTGATGGGAACACGCGTCAGACGGCTGAACTGTGGCCAGCCCTGTCCATCGCGTATTCATCAAACATTGCTGCAATCATCCGTGTCAGTGGTCGGCCTTCGGTCGTGATCTCCAGCCCGTCGGCAACCCGCTTCACGAAGGGGGCAAACTGATCGACCGTGTCGGCCAGAAGCCGGTCCAGAATCCCGGCATCGGCACCATGACTTTCGATCAGTTCGGCCCGCGACAAGCGGAAATCGCACATGAGCGCCTCGATCGCACGGCCGCGCCAGATATCTGCGGGTGTGAATGCGTGGCCGCGGGCCGTCGAGAAGACACCAGCCTCGACAGCTTTCTTCCATGTGGCTGTTGCAGGGGTATTTTGCGCAAACCCCTGCGGGAAGCGCGAGATCGATGACGCCC
This sequence comes from Paracoccaceae bacterium, assembly GCA_007128995.1. Taxonomy (GTDB): domain Bacteria; phylum Pseudomonadota; class Alphaproteobacteria; order Rhodobacterales; family Rhodobacteraceae; genus Roseinatronobacter. The sequence goes on along the minus strand of SKWJ01000238.1, from coordinate 2,442 downwards.
CAAGCCCGACCAGCACTGGCGAGAGGTCATCTGTGTAGCCCTGAAAGTTGCGGCGCAACTGTCCGCTTCTGGCGGCAAGCGACAGCCCGTCGTGGGGCCGTGCGAAATGATCGATGCCGATCTCGTCATACCCGTCCCAAAGCAGCAGGCGGCGCGCGGTGTCGAACAGATCGAGCCGTTCTTCGGGCCGGGGCAGTGTATCGGACGGGATCATCTGCTGGCGCCGCGCCATCCATGGCACATGCGCATAGCCATAAAGCGCGATGCGGTCCGGGTTGAGCGAGAGCAGTTTCTGAATGGAATCTGCCATCCGGCGCTGCGTCTGATTGGGCAGACCGTACAGGATATCCGCATTCAGGCTGCGAATGCCGCGGGCGCGGATCGCGTCGGCGGTGGATTTGGTGATCTCGAAGCTCTGATCGCGGCCGATGATGCCCTGAATTTCGGGGTCGAAATCCTGCACCCCGATTGATGCGCGCGTCAGCCCGGCTTCGGCCAATGCGTCAAGGCGGGCATCATCAATCTCGTTCGGGTCAATCTCGACCGAGAACTCTCCGCCTTCGGCAAGAGGCGCGATGTCGAAAACATGCGCGGCAAGGCTGCGCATTGCGTCTGCCGGCAACATGGTTGGCGTGCCTCCGCCCCAATGCAGCCGCGAGAGGCGGACCCCCTCTGGCAGCAGATCGCGGAACATCTCGAGTTCCTTGTGCAGCGTTTGCGCATAAGCCAGGACCGGGGCATCTGTACTTGTGCCCTGTGTCCGGCAGGCGCAGAACCAGCACAGTCTGCGGCAGAACGGAATATGCAGATACAGCGAAATCGTGCTTCCGGGCCGGATTTGCGAGATCCAGTTCGAGAAAGTCTCACCCGACAGACCGGATGAGAATTGCGGCGCAGTTGGGTAGCTGGTGTACCGAGGTACACGCGCGTCAAACAAACCCATCTGAGAAAGTTGCTTTGAATGAGACATGTGGTTAGATATAAAAAATCGGTTTCCCATTCACCTTGATGTAGATCAATCCATATGTCCCGAGCTACGCCAAAACTTCAGCCATTTATGCAGGAATGCAAGGATTGTCCCATTCGCCACCGTGCCGTTTGTGCCCGGTGCGAGGGGGATGAACTGGCACAGTTGGAGCAGATAAAATATTACCGAAGTTTCGAAGCTGGCCAGACAGTTGTCTGGGCAGGTGACAAGATGGATTTCGTGGCCTCGGTCGTGACCGGGATCGCGACGCTGAGCCAGACCATGGAAGACGGGCGCCGCCAGATGGTGGGGCTTTTGCTGCCGTCGGATTTCGCGGGTCGCCCCGGGCGCGAGACATCGGCCTATGATGTCACGGCGGCCACGGATCTGGTCATGTGCTGTTTTCGCAAGAAACCCTTTGAAAACCTGATGCTGAACACGCCGCATATCGGACAGCGCCTGCTGGAAATGACACTGGACGAACTGGATGCGGCGCGCGAATGGATGCTGCTTCTGGGGCGCAAGACAGCGCGCGAGAAAATCGCAAGCCTGATCTGCATCATTGCCCGCCGCGACGCATCGTTGCAGTTGAATGCCGCTGACGGAGAGTTGCGATTTGACCTGCCGCTCACACGCGAAGCGATGTCGGAATATCTGGGTCTGACGCTTGAGACAGTCAGTCGCCAAGTCTCGGCCTTGCGCAAGGAGGGTCTGATCAGGACCGAAGGCAAGCGCCAGATCGTCATTCCTGATTTCGATGCGCTTCTGGAAGAGACCGGCGACGATTCGGATGGGGGTTTCCTGATCTGAGGACCGGCCCCCCCTTGCCGGGCGGGGCAGTCCCGTGTCAGAGCCCGCCCGCGCCCTTTCTTTGCACCCCGCCCTCAGCGCGCCAGAAAGACCGGAACCTGCGTTTCTTCCAGCAGATTGCGCGTGGTGCCGCCAAGGATCGCCTGACGCAGGCGCGAATGGCTGTAGGCCCCGATCACCAGCAAGTCGGCGGATTGATCGGTTGCGTGGCGACGCAAGACATCGCTGATGCGTGGCAGGGTTTTGGCGATGACCGAGACCTCGACCTGCGCCCCATGACGTACCAGCATCTGTGTCAGCAACCCGCCCGGGTCCGAGCGTTCTGCCCCCCGGCTGGGGGGATCGATCACCACGACATTCACCAGATCGGCGGCGATCAGCAAGGGCAGGGCCGCGCGCGCCGCGCGCAGGGCTTCGTCGCTCTGGTTCCAGGCAAGAACGATTTTCCCGAACTCCGGCAGGTCTGCGCCCGGTTCAGGCAGGATCAGGACGGGCGAGTCGCCTTCGAACAGGGCGGCTTCGACAATGATCTCATCCTGTGGCCCCTGATCCGTTCCATAGGGGCGCGGCATGACCACCAGATCACTGAAGCGGGCCTTCAACCCGACAAAGCCGTTGATCCCGCCCAGCGTGAGAACGGCCGTCTCGACGCTCCAGCGCAGGCT
>SKWJ01000447.1 GCA_007128995.1 Paracoccaceae bacterium | reverse complement strand
CCGCAGGGCGACACCTATGCCGATCTTCTCTTCACCATGATCGAGCGGCGCGACCACCGCCCGCCGGTCAGCTACACCACCTTTCAGGCGCGCGATCTGGGCGCAGACACGGCCGGGCTGTTCAAGCAGGCCGCGCAGGACGCCTATGACCGCTTCAAGCCGCAGGCGCTGCTGGTCGCGGCCTCCTGCACGGCCGAGCTGATCCAGGATGACCCGGGGGGCCTTGCCGAAACCATGGGCCTGCCGATTCCGGTGATCGCGCTGGAACTGCCCAGCTACCAGCGCAAGGAGAATTTCGGCTGCGACGAGGCTTTCCTGCAGATCTGCCGGGCGCTGGCCAAACCCATGGCGCGGACCGAGCGGATGACCTGCAACATCCTCGGCCCCACCGGGCTGGGCTTCCGCCACCGCGATGATCTGGCCGAGATCACGGGCCTTCTGTCCGAGATGGGGATCGAGGTGAATGTGGCCGCACCCATGGGCGCCAGCCCCGCCGACATCACCCGGATGGGGGCGGCGCATTTCAACGTGCTGCTCTACCCGGAGACCGCCGAGTCCGCCGCGCGCTGGTGCGAGAAGGAACTCGGCCAGCCCTACACGAAGGTCATCCCCATCGGCGCCAGGGCCACCCGTGCCTTCATCGCCGAGGTCCGCGGCCTCTCGGGCGCGACCCTGCCGGTGGACGAGAGCCGGATGCGCCAACCCTGGTGGGCGGCGTCGGTGGACAGCACCTATCTCACTGGCAAGCGGGTCTTTCTTTTCGGCGACGGAACGCATGTGATGGCCGCAGCAAAAGTCGCACGCGATGAAATGGGCTTCGAGGTCTGCGGGATGGGCTGTTACAACCGCGAGCAAGCCCGCCCACTGCGCGCGTTGGCGAAAGAATTCGGGCTCACGGCGCTGATCACGGATGATTATCTGGAAGTCGAGCGCGCCATCGAAGAGGCGGCCCCGGAGATGATCCTCGGCACGCAGATGGAGCGGCATATCGGCAAGCGTCTGGGTATTCCCTGCGCGGTGATCTCGGCGCCTGTGCATGTACAGGATTTTCCTGCCCGCTATTCACCGCAAATGGGTTTTGAGGGTGCAAATGTCCTGTTTGACACCTGGGTCCACCCGCTGGTGATGGGGCTGGAAGAACATCTGCTGACCATGTTCCGGGAAGATTTCGAATTTCACGATGCGGCAGGGCCATCGCACCATGGCGGCAAGGCCCAAACCCTGCCCCAGAGCGCGCCTGCCACGCATGTGGCCGCGGCTGAAGGGGGCTCGATGCCCCCGCCCGTCGCTGCGCCTGCGCTGGAGAACATCGTCTGGCTCGGTTGCGCCGAGCGCGAACTCAAGAAAATCCCCTTTTTCGTGCGCGGAAAAGCCCGCCGTAACACTGAAAAATTCGCTCTTGAGCAAGGTTTACACCAGATCTCTGTCGACACACTCTATGAAGCGAAGGCGCATTATGCTCGATAGTCAGCACATTCAGCCCAAGCCCTATCGTTTTGTGATCGTCACACTCGATGCGCATGCCGCTGGCCCGGCCGAACGTGTGCTGCCGCGCCTGCGGACGGATTTCCCGGGGCTTGACGTCTCGATTCATGCCGCTGCCGAATGGGCCGAGAACCCGGACGCACTGGCACGCGCCAAGGCCGCCATCAACGCAGCCGATATCGTTGTCGCCAATCTTCTGTTCATTGAAGAACACGTTCTTGCCTGCCTGCCGGAAATGCAGGCGGCGCGCAGCCGCTGCGATGCGTTTGTCGGTGTGATTTCCGACCCGCAAATCGTCAAGCTGACCCGCATGGGTGATCTTGATATGGCCCGGCCCGCGACGGGTATCGCCAAGATCATGAAGAAGCTGCGCGGTGGCGGCGACAAGTCGCGGCCCGCCTCGGGCGCCAAACAGATGAGCATGCTGCGCCGTCTGCCGAAAATCCTGCGGTTCATTCCTGGCAAGGCGCAGGATCTGCGCGCCTGGTTCCTCTCGATGCAGTACTGGCTCGGCGGTTCGGATGACAATATCGAGTCGATGATCCGCTTCCTCGTCGGGCGCTATTCGCATCGTGCAGAATGGGGCGAAGTGAAGGCGCTGGCACCGATCGACTACCCCGAAACCGGCCTTTACCATCCAGACCTACCAAACCGCATCACCACCAACCCAGCCGATTTGCCGCAATCTGACACGGCCGTGGGCACTGTCGGCGTGCTGCTGATGCGCTCTTATGTTCTTGCAAACGATACGGCACATTATGACAGCGTCATCCGCTCTCTCGAGGCGAAAGGCCTGAATGTACGTGCGGCTTTTGCTGGTGGCCTCGACGGGCGGCCAGCAATCGAAGCCTTTTACAAGGGTCAGGTTGACGCTCTCTTGTCACTCACGGGCTTCAGCCTTGTGGGCGGTCCCGCCTATAATGACAGCCCCGCCGCAGTCGAGACCCTTTCGGAACTCAACGTTCCCTATCTGGTTGCACATCCGCTGGAATTCCAGACACTCGGGCAATGGGCGGGCTCTGGCACAGGGCTTGGCCCTGTGGAAACCACGATGCTGATCGCCTTGCCCGAGATTGACGGTGCAACCTGCCCCACTGTCTTTGCAGGCCGCCACGGGGCCGAGAAATGCACTGGCTGCAACCATAACTGCCATGTGACCACCGGGTCGCGGGAAATGGCCCCCTGCCATGAACGCATCGTTTCTCTTGCGGAAAAGACACTCAGGACAGTGCAGCTCCGGCGCAAGGCAAATGCCGAGAAGCGGATCGGCATCGTGCTCTTCGGTTTTCCGCCAAATGCAGGGGCCGTCGGAACGGCTGCCTATCTCAGCGTTTTCGAAAGTCTGTTCAACACGCTCACACGGATGAAGCACGAGGGCTATACTCTGGAGGTGCCGGACACTGTGGACGCGCTGCGTGATCAGGTGCTGAAGGGCAATTCTGCACAATACGGGCAGGAAGCCAATGTCGCCGCGCATGTCAGCGCTGACGAGATGGTCCGGAACTGCCCGCCGCTGGCAGCAATCGAATCTGTCTGGGGCCCTGCCCCCGGTCGTATCCAGTCTGACGGACGCGGTGTGTTCATCCTTGGTGCCCAGCTCGGCAATGTCTTTATCGGCGTTCAACCCAGCTTCGGCTATGAAGGCGACCCGATGCGCCTGCTCTTCGAGCGCAGTTTCGCCCCGACACATGCGTTCACACAATTTTATCTTTGGTTGCGCAACACCTATAACGCAGATGCCGTGCTGCATTTCGGCATGCACGGCGCATTGGAATTCATGCCCGGAAAACAGGCCGGTCTGGGGGCCCGCGACTGGCCGGACCGGCTGATCGGCGAAATGCCCAATATCTACCTCTATGCGGCCAATAACCCTTCGGAAGCGAGCCTTGCAAAGCGCCGCTCCGGCGCAGTGACCATCACACATCTGACGCCGCCTGTGGCACATGCCGGTCTGTACAAGGGGCTGCAGGAATTGAAAGACAGCCTGCAACGCTGGCGCCGCATGGAGGGCACCGAGCACGATCTTGCAGATATCGAAGCCCTGATCGCGCAACAGGCCAGCGCGCTGGATCTGACTGGCGCTCCGAGCGCGCTCTGGCTGAAACTGCTGGAACTTGAAGACGCGCTGATCCCCGAAGGTCTGCATATCGTCGGACGCAAGATGGATGCCGATTTCCGCAGACGGTTGCTGGAACAGGTCGATTGCGATGATGCCACGCGGGCGGCGATGGATCTCGCGCTACAGGGAGATTCCGAACTTGACGGGATCATGCGCGCGCTCAACGCCGAGTTCATCGCACCGGTTCCGGGCGGCGACCTGATCCGTTCACCCCAGATCGTGCCGACAGGACGGAATATTCACGCCTTCGATCCGTTCCGCATGCCCACGACCTTCGCATTGCAGGAAGGAAAATTGCAGGCAGAGAAGCTGCTCGAAACACATCCGACCCTGCCACGCACTGTTGCCATGGTGCTTTGGGGATCCGACAATATCAAATCGGACGGCGGACCAATTGCACAGGCGCTGGCACTGATCGGCGCAACCCCCAGATTTGACGCCTATGGACGCCTCTCTGGCGCTGATCTGATCCCGTTGGCAGACCTTGGCCGCCCGCGCATTGATGTTGTGATGACGCTGTCGGGTATTTTCCGCGATCTCTTGCCCTTGCAAACCCGCTTGCTGGCCGAGGCCGCTCTCAAGGCAGCGCTCGCCGATGAGCCCGAGGCACAGAACTTCATTCGGGCCCATGCACTGGCCGCTGCACGCGACCTTGGCGTGTCACTTGAAACTGCGGCATTGCGGGTGTTTTCGAACGCAGAAGGGGCTTACGGATCGAATGTCAATCAACTGGTCGACAGTTCAGCCTTTGGCGACGAGGACGAACTGGCCGATGCCTATCAGGCACGCAAGGGCTTTGCATATGGCGTGAACGGCCAGCCCGTTGCGCAGCCCGAATTGCTGAAGACCACCTTGAAGACGGTTGATCTGGCGTATCAGAATCTGGAATCAGTGGAATTGGGTGTCACGACGGTCGATCATTATTTCGACACTCTCGGCGGGATCGCCCGCGCGGTGAAGCGGGCCCGCGGCGGGCAGGAGACACCGGTTTATATCGGCGATCAGACGCGCGGTGCCGGCAAGGTCCGGACGTTGCGCGATCAGATCGCGCTGGAAACGCGGTCGCGGGCGCTCAACCCCAAATTCTACGAGGCTCTGCTGGACCACAAGGCCGAAGGCGTGCGCCAGATCGAAGCGCAAGTCACTAATACACTG
>SKWJ01000458.1 GCA_007128995.1 Paracoccaceae bacterium | reverse complement strand
GCTATCCTAGCAGAAGAAGCGGCGTGGCCAAACCCGGACAAACTTCGCTGCTCATATAGGCTCTGCATCATCCTAGCAGAAGAAGCGGCGTGGCCAAACCCGGACGTCCGGGCCGTTGAAATCCGTGATGATGTAATCCTAGCAGAAGAAGCGGCGTGGCCAAACCCGGACTGTCTGGCGGCAAGGCCAGGGCGAGGGCTAATCCTAGCAGAAGAAGCGGCGTGGCCAAACCCGGACACAAAACAAACACGGTGCGCCCTGCCGGTTATCCTAGCAGAAGAAGCGGCGTGGCCAAACCCGGACGCAGATTGCTCTGAAATCGCCCCCCCCCCGCTAGATGCATCGCCCTCCAATGATCGGGCCATGGCCTGAAAACTTCCGAACCCGGTCGCGGAAGACGCAAACGCGACTCCAATCCAAGAAATTTCAGGGCTCGGATTTTTCTTCGTGCTAACAATCGCCTATCAGGAATTCACCAAATCGGCGCAGTCATGAGGTCCGGAGAATACCGGCCCGGAGAGAACGCGTGTGCGCCTCTCTGGGCGTGGGCCAGTGCTCAGCCCCACCCGCATAACCCTCGAAAACAACGGAAAAATCCGGCCGGGGCCGGATCGGGAGAACTCTTTCGCGGGGGCAAGTGGCGGAGGGGATGGGTCTGAAATCCAACCTTCTCCACCCCCTAAACCATTGTTTTCATTGATACGAATAATGGTTTGAATCGTCATTTGGTGCAATCGAGACTGGCAGCGAACTGCGCTCGAAGCATTGTGCTTGGGTGCTGCGACGAGGCAGTGGCCCTGCCAAATCCTTGACCCGGGGTGATCAGAGCCATCTGCCGGTTTCGGCGTTTTGGGCCTTCCCTGAGAGGGGTGCCAAAATGTAAGCGAGGCCCATCACGTTGACATAGCGGCACTTTTTTAAAGACCGTGGAGAAGACCGGCAAGATGAAATCGACACTCACCCTCCTTCTGGTCTTCCTGAGCCAGTTCTTTTTGCCGCGACACAACGCGCAACTGAGGCTGCTCAAGGCCCAGATCGCGATCTTGCGGGCCCGCATCCCGGCGCAAAGGGTTATCCTGTCGCCCGTCGAAAAAGCTGAACTCATGCGCATCGGGGCCGAGTGCGGGCATGAGATCGACGGCCTTCTGGAAGTGGCAAAGCCCGCGACCTACAGGCGCTGGCTCGCGCAGATGAACAGCGGACGCCCCTTCAAGGCCGTTGGACGGCCGCGCCTGACGCAGGAGTTACGCGATGTCGTCCTCCGCATCGGATCCGAAAACCTTCTCTGGGGCTATAAGCGCATCGCGGGCGAGCTGAAAAAGTTGGGGCTTTATGCCGGTGCCAATTCCGTCAAACGCATCCTGAACGAGGCGGGCATCCACCCAAGCCCTGAGCGACGCACAAAGAAGCCCGCCCTGCCCTGGACCACGTTCATCCGGGCGCATATGGAAACCATGCTCGCCTGCGATTTTTTCACCAAGACTGTGTTCACGCTGCGTGGGCCAAGAACAGCCTATGTTCTGATCTTCATCCATCTTGGCAGCCGTCGCGTGTACTGCAGCGCCCCGACCTATGCCCCGGACTCGGCATGGGTGACACAGCAGGCCCGCAACACCTTGATGTGGTGCGCAAATCAGGAAATCGCGCCGGGTTTCCTAATCCGGGACGCCGACACCAAGTTCAGCGCCAGCTTTGATACCGTTTGGGCATCAGAAGGTGCCAGGGTCATCCAGATCCCGCACAGAGCGCCCGACGTCAATGCCTTCGCGGAATCCTTCATCGCGACCATCAAGCGCGAATGCCTGGATTTCTTCGTTTGCTTCAGCCGGTCGCAGCTTGATTACATCCTGCGGACCTGGCTGCGCCATTACAACACCGAGCGCCCGCATCGTGGACGCGGCATCGGCAACAATGTGCTGCAGGTCGACTTCCGACCCGCCAGTGACGGCCCGATCCGCAGGCGCCGCCAGCTTGGCGGCATCATCACCTCCTACACCCGCGATGCGGCTTGAGTGCCATGGCCGAGCGGAATATCTCCAGAAAGTGACCCAGCTGGTTTAATCTTGCCGGGTTTCACGACACCCGATAGAATGATGGAATATCAATGCGATAGGCAGTGCCTTCATTTTGGCACCCCGTTCAGGGAATGGCAAAGAAGCTGGGTGCAGCACCTACCTAGGCTGGCGGAACCCCAGCGGCGCAGCGATCCGTTTGGACCGTCAGATTATGTCGAGCTGAACCGCCGAGCAGTCGCGCGCGACAAACCCTAAGATCATGGCGCGCAAACACCATGGTGTCGCCGTTCGCTGCAGCGATGCATGACGGTTGAGAGCGAGGAACGCTGAAAGTCCGGTTGGCACCCTCCGCGAAAAACGCTTGTCCAGCGGGCAGATTCACTTGATCTTCCAGTCAAACGGCACGTCACTTGGGGAATGTCGGATTGAGGAGACCAATCATGCCAGGGCACTTCTGCAAGGCCCTGTTCTGCACGATACTGATCGCCACGCTTGGCCTCGGGTCCAGCGCGCTGGCTCAGGACCGCGGTGCGACAGCCTCGGGCGGGACCATGGCCTTCGACAATCACTGCATGGCCAATCATATCGATACCTGCGTGATCACCGCCACCGGGCCGATTGATCCTCAGGCCGGAGCGCGCTTCCGGGCCTATCTGCGCGACGAACTCCCCGAGGCGGCACGGGTCTTGCTGTCCAGCCCCGGTGGGTCGCTGGAGGGTGGCCTGGATCTGGGCCGGGCGATCCGCGAAGGCGGATTCACCACCGAAATCGGCAACTGGCAGCCGGATGCCGATGGCTGGCGCGGCGAGGTGCGGCGCGATGGTGAATGCCTGAGCGCCTGTGCCTATGCCTTTCTGGGTGGTCAGACCCGCCGGGTCCATGCCGAGGGCCAGCTCGGCTTTCACCAGTTTTTCCTCGACCCTGCCGATCTGCCCGCCCAGGTCCCTGGAAGCGCCATCGCCGCGACGCTGGGGGATGCGCAGGCGATTTCGGGCCAGATCATCACCTATCTGCTGGAGATGGGCATCGATGCGCGCCTCTTCGTGCTGGGCAGTGGGGCTGGTCGCACCGACATGGCCTATCCGGATTCAGCGACGCGCCTCGACTATGCGCTGGAAACGCCCAGCGGCTACGGGCCCTTCTTTCTGGAGCCGTTCCGCAACGGAATCGTCGCCGCCAGCCGGCGGCAGGGATCGACCGAGGTCTTTGACCTGATGACCCAGGTTACCGCCCTGTGCCGCGGCGACGGGCCGCTGTTTCTACTGAGTGTCGAGGGTAACACGGATACGCTCTTTGACGCCGATCTGCGCATCGATGGGCGCGACCGGATCAGCATTCCCGAATACCGGCTGCGTGCCCGCCCCGGCAGCGTCGAGCTTCTTTTGACTTCTGCCCAGGCGGCCGCAGTGTCGCGGGCGACACGGCTGGAGGTCGGGGTCGGCCGGGCGATGGTCTCGGGCGGCTCTTTCGGGGCCGAACTGACCCTGAGCGATATGGACCGGGCGATGCTGTCGGCGGCCTTCCGGTTCTGCATCTGACAGCGGCGCAGCCGCCACTGACACTGCCCCTAAGCTAAGGGCGCCGGCGCGATCCGTCGTTGATCGGGCGGGAATCCGGCGGTGTTTACCGCATCCGGTTGCACCTTCTGGCATTTGGCACCCTCCAGTTGCCGTCGACATGGTGCCGCGGGCGCCCCCTGCGTCTGATAGGTCCTGCAGATCACATCCGTATCTGACACTTCGCACCCGGGCCGTGTCGGAGGCGTTGCGGGTTTCATTCTTCCCGCTCGTGGTGCAAGCTTTCGGTTGAGACCGTGTGGGCAGAACCGATGGCATCAGAGATCGCAGAGATGCAGGCCGAGGGGTTTGCTGTTGAGATCGCGGGCCTTGCAGAGGCGCATGCGCTGTCGGCGAATGAGCGCGCGCGGCTGATCCGGGCGGTGACCGGCGCGGTTCCCGGCAACCGGGACCGACCGGTGTTTGCGCTCGCCGCTCGGCTGAGTTCAGCGGGTATTCGGGACCCGCTGAACGTGATCCTGCCGGGGCAGGGCGTCCTTGGCAGGCTGGATACGGCGTTTCTGGATTTTCTGGTCACGGCGGCGGTTGCCGATCCGCAGGACCTTGACCGGCTGCTTGCGGCGTTCGACGACGCGTCGCGGCAGGCCGACCCTGCGCGGGCGCTGGCGTCGGCGCTGGGGCGGGTGCTGCACGGCTACCGGACGCGGACACTGCCCTACGCCCGCGCGCACAACGTCTTCACGGCCATCCGACGGTTCTACGCGCAACACCGCCCGCAGGCACCCGAGCCGCGCGACGGCGATGCGCTGGCCTTCTGGGAGGCGGAGGCGACGCGCGCCTTCCTGACCCGCCATGTCACCGCGCTCAACGGGCTGGGAGATTACGCCGAGGCCGCGCGGCTTGCGGCAGGGTGGCGCTTCGGGGTCTCGCTGGAGGATGCGGGGGCGCGCGGCCTGACCGAGGACGCGGGCGCCGAGATGGCCGATGACGATCCGCTCGCGTCGGAGCGGCTGGAGGCGAGCTGTGCGGCGCTGTCCGCGGCACCCGTCAAGCTGCTTCTGGCGCGCGAGATCGAGGAGATCGCCGCCCTCGCAGCCATTGCGGCTCCAGCGCGCCGCTGGCCGCAGGAGCTCATGGCGGCGCTGGCGTTCGGCCCGGTTCAGAACGCGATCACCGAGGCGCTGCGCCGGTCCGGCCCGCTTGACCCCGCCGAACAGCTCGAGCGCGCCG
>SKWJ01000354.1 GCA_007128995.1 Paracoccaceae bacterium | reverse complement strand
TTTTGTGACATGAATATGCCCGGGGCGGCAATGGGGCCAGAGAATGAGATACGAGAATTTCGTCTCGCCCATCGTCTCCAGCGAGATCGTGCCGGTTCCGTTGCTGCGCACCGACAAATCCGCATTGGCCACCTGCCGGAAGGGCAGATTGAGCGTGACAGTCAGCGCCGCGCCGATCCGCATCGCGACCCGCGCCGTGGTTATGGTGTAGACTGTGCTGCGCGCCGCAACCCATGCCAGCAACAGGATGATCGCCATCGAGGCAAGCCACAACAGGGCATAAGGCAAGCCAAATGCAACCGCTCCGGCCAAGCCGGCATCGGCCGCGCCAACGCTTGCCCGCCAGCCAACGATCACCACAAAATATCCGGTGATCCAGTTGAGTTTGTAGGCTTCTCTGGCGAGCATCAGTGTATCAGGCCGCCCCTGCCACAGGATGCGTTCATGCTCTGGGGGCCGTTCCGGCAACCCCTTTACGGGTTCAAAAGCGAAATCATCATGTGACATGGGGCGGTTCCTTTTTCGTTATTGACGCGCGTGCGCTCAGGCCGGTTTGCCGAGCATCCCCATGAGAAGGCGCAGCTTGCTCATCGGGGTCACACGGTTTTCACTGCGATACAGATAACCGCCAGCATAGAAGCCCGAGACTTTTTCCTCTTCAAGCTTCGTGATCTGCCCATCGGCGGAAATGGTTGGCGCATCGACGAACGACGCGGAGTCGATAGAGTTGATATAGACCATGTTGGATTTGATCTTTGCCATGGTCATCGGCACAAGACGCTTCGTTCCATCGATCAGTGTCAGTTCCAGATAACGGACCAGTTGTTCGGGGACATCGACCCACATATCGCTGACAGTGCCTGCCGATTTCTGATCATTGCCGACAACGGGCAGACCGCGCGGGTCGCGGCCAGCCGCGACCGAGAATTCGCCGGCCTTGGCCATCGGTTGCAGCTTCGGGTGGCCCAACCCATCAAGTTCCGGCTCATCGCGGCGCATTGCCCAGGATGCCGGACCGACACCGTCTTTCATCGGATCGCCTGTCGGCGCAAACGGGAATCCGCCGCCGCCGGACGTGGGCGCAAGTGCCAATTCGCGCTTCTCGCGTTCGAAATCAGGCGCTTTGAATTCACCGCGATCATGCGGCAGCAAGAATGTCTTCGGCTCTGGGATCGACAACAGCGAACCTGCCGGGCTGCCGTCATCATTTTCCAGCGGGTAACCTTCACGCATATTCTCGCGCTGGATGTAGTAGATCAGCCCGGCAAAAAACAGCCAGAACAGATAAAGTGAAATCAAGGCGAGATCGAAATTGCCGAAAAACAGCCAGCCATAGGGGGTATCCATGGGTTTTCCTCCGTTAACTCAGGTTGGGAAATCGGCAAGGCCGATCCGTTGGTTGCGATGTTGTTTGGTGTCGATAATGCGGGTCTTGACCAATGGGCCAAGAATGATGAGCGTTACAAAAAGTAACGCAATCTCAATGTGGTAGACGACAGAGTAACCAATATCGGGCGTCATCAGGCCAATGCCCAGATGGCCCGCATTGGCAAGTCCCTGAACCGTGTCACGAATGCCGCCACCAAGTGCTACGGCCAGTCCGGCAGCGGTGGCCTGCGCAGCGCCCCAGGCACCCAGCGCCAGTCCTCCGCCGACGATCCCGCGCCGCGGCATCTCCATGGCGGCAGTCAATGTCGCCACTGCAAACAGGCCAAGCCCGAAGCCGATGGCAAAAGCCCCAGCGAAGAAGAGCGCTGCGGATTGCAGCGGGCCCGCGAAAATCACGGCCGAAAAGGCAAAGATGCCCACAACAATCCCCATTCCCGCCATACGGAACTGATCACGCCCACGGGCCAGCCAGCGTGCCGCAAGCCAGAAGCCAAGCAGGGCCCCCGAAGCCCATATTGCAGTCAGGGTTGTTGTTGCCGCAACTGACAGGCCCAGTATTTCGCCGCCATAAGGTTCCAGCAGGACATCCTGCATATTGAATGCAAGACCGCCGACGAAGACAACTGCCAGCAATCGGCCAGCTTGTCCGCCCTTGATGTAATCGCCCCAGGCCTCTTGGAAGGACGGACGCGGTGCCTCGCGCTCTGCCCGGGTCATGGGTTTGATCTTTTCCTGCTTCCAGAGGGCGATCACATTCAACGCAAGCGTGAAGACCGCACATCCCTGAACCACCTGAATAAGGCGCAAATCACTGAAATCACGCAGCAACCATCCGACAATCAGCGCAGAAATGGCCATCCCCACAAGGAACGTGACGTAGAGGAGCGCGACCACGCGCGGACGGGTTGCATCATCAGCCCTGTCAGCGGCCAGCGCCACGCCTGCGGTTTGCGTCATATGCATGCCGAAGCCCGTCATCAGGAAGGCAAGCGCTGCAATCACTTCACCTGCGAAGGGCACATCATGCACAACATCGCCCGTCAGAACCAGCAGGGCGAAGGGCATGATGGCCAGCCCGCCAAATTGCCAGAGCGAGCCAAACCAGAGATAGGGAATGCGCTTCCAGCCAATCGCAGAGCGGTGCGTGTCCGAGCGGAAACCCAGCAGCGCACGGAAAGGTGCGATCAGCACTGGCAGCGCGATCATCACTGCCACGAGCGATGCTGCAAGCGATAGTTCCACGATCATCACCCGGTTGAGCGTCCCCAGCAACAGCACTGTAGCCATGCCGACACTCACCTGAAACAGGCTCAGGCGCAGGATCTGGTGAAGCGGCAGCCCTTCCGAAGCCGCATCGGCGAAGGGCAGCCAATTCATCCCGATCTTGCTGAACATTGCCTTGGGTATGATCATGACCGCACCTTCAGGCATTCGGAAATATAGAAACCTCGCGATACCCGGCCCACATGGGACAGTCCGGTGACATTCAGGTTGCGATGATCGTGCGGGATCATGGTTGGGGACCGGTCAGCACGCGGGAATATCCGGCCCGCATGCCACATCGCCATCAGCAACGGGGTGCGCGGGGCGAGCGTGAACACGATCTGCCCTGTGCGGGCACGCAACCCATCGAGCGCCACTTCAAGGTCGGGTCGCGCATAATAGATCAGACTGTCCATCGCGATCACATAGTCGAACCGGCCCAGATCTGCCGACAGCATGTCGCCGGCACGGAAATCTATCCGGCCCTGCAGGTCTTGCGGCAGCCGGGTCTGCGCGATCTCGATCAGTTTCGGAGAGATGTCGATGGCCAGCACGTCAGCACCGCGCCCAGCCAGTTCGGCGCTTGCGGCGCCTGTGCCGCAGCCTGCATCCAGCACCCGTGCGCTGCGCAGATCCGCAGGCAATTCCGCCAGCATCATGGCGCGCATCCTGTCACGCCCCTCGCGCACCGTCTGGCGAATCCGCGAGACGGGCGCATCCGAGGTCAGACGTTCCCAGACTCGCGTTGCAGTGCCGTCAAAGTAATCGGCCACGCGCGTGCGGGTCGTGTCATAGCTGGAGGTGTGCGAGATGTCGCGCATCAGTCAAATCCCAGAAACTCGAAAATCTCACGGTCTTCCAGTGAAACGGGGTTCACGGGTTCAGTGCCAGCGTAAAGTAGCTCTGCAAGCCGCATGTATTCGCGTCTGCACGCCAGCACATCCTCATCGGCATCCATTTCGAACAGGGTCTTCTTCTTCAAGCGCGAGCGGCGTATCGCATCAATATCGGGCATATGGCCAATCCGACGAAACCCGACGCGGTCGCAGAAACGGTCCACTTCATCGGTCGCATGCGAACGGTTTGCGATACAGCCAGCAAGGCGCACCTTGTAGTTTGCCGATTTCGCCTGAACCGCAGCGATGATCCGGTTCATGGCATAGATGCTGTCAAAATCATTCGCTGTAACGATCACGGCTTTGTCTGCATGTTGCAGCGGCGCAGCAAAGCCGCCACAGACGACGTCGCCGAGGACATCGAAAATCACGACATCCGTGTCGTCCAGCAAATGATGCTGCTTGAGCAGTTTGACAGTCTGGCCGACAACATACCCGCCACAACCGGTTCCCGCAGGTGGGCCACCTGCCTCCACGCATTTGACGCCCCCCCAGCCCTCGGTGACGTAATCCTCCGGGCGCAGTTCCTCGGCATGGAAATCGACTTCCTTGAGAATATCGATCACCGTGGGTTGCAAGCGGCCTGTCAAGGTGAAGGTGCTGTCATGCTTGGGGTCGCATCCGATCTGCAACACGCGTTTTCCCATTGCTGCGAAGGCCGCTGACAGGTTGGACGAGGTGGTCGACTTGCCGATCCCGCCTTTGCCATAGACCGAAAAGACGGTAGCCCCTTCAATCTTTTCACTCGGGTCCAGATGCACCTGCACCGAGCCTTCGCCGTCCCGGCCTTTCAGGTCTGGAATATCATCTCTCGGGCTCATGACTGTCTTCCCTTCTTTTTTGTTCGGTTATTCCAGACAGGGTTCAGGGGATGGCCCCTGGCCTTGTCAGAATGTTTGGATCCTGTTTTCGGGCTCATTCGGCGGCGATCCCTTCGACACGATCTTCGATTTCGTCAGCAGCGTCCTGAAGTGCTGCCAAGGTGGCGGCGTCCGGCGTCCAGTAATTGCGCTCATGCGCCTCGATCAGCCGACCGGCGAGCCGCGCGCTCGCTTGCGGGTTCAGTTCGGCCAGCCGCCGGCGCATGGTTTCATCAAGCACAAATGTTTCCGACAGGCGTTGATACACCCATGGGTCAACCGTGCCGGTTGTTGCCGACCAGCCGAGTGTATTAGTGACTTGCGCTTCGATCTGGCGCACACCTTCGGCCTTGTGGT
>SKWJ01000321.1 GCA_007128995.1 Paracoccaceae bacterium | reverse complement strand
CCTTCCCACGGCAACACAGCATGTCGGGGCGCATGGCACAAGCAGAACTTCACATTGATCTTGCGGCACTACAAGCCAACTGGCGCATGCTGGACAAGCAGTCAGGGGCGCAGGTCCAGACGGCCGCCACAGTCAAGGCGAATGGCTATGGACTGGGCGCAGGCCATGTCGCACATGCCCTGGCACGCGCAGGGGCACGGCGCTTTTTTGTTGCTGTGGCCGAAGAAGGTGTCGCTGTACGTGCGGCCCTCGGACCTGATCTGCCGATCCATGTCTATGGCGGTCATATGGAAGGCGACGCCCGATTGATCTCCGAGGCCCGGCTCAGCCCGATGCTGAATTCTGCCGAACAGCTTACGCGCCATTTCGAAACCCTTCCCGGACATCCTTTCGGGATTCAGTTGGACACTGGCATGAACCGTCTGGGCATGGAGCCTGCGGAATGGGGTGCCGTGGCTGAGATTGCACTGTCACAGCGCCCTGATCTGATCATGTCACATCTGGCCTGCGCTGATGAACCCGACCATCCAATGAATGCGGCGCAATTACAAATGTTTCACAGCCTGACTGATGGTGTGAGCGTGCCCCGCTCTATCAGCGCGACGGGGGGCATTTTGCTGGGGCCAGAGTATCATTTCGACATTACCCGCCCCGGGATCGGCCTGTATGGCGGCGCCCCTTTCCACGACGCGCGGCCTGTTGTTCGACTGTCGCTGCCCATCATTCAGGTGCGTGAGGTCGAGGCCGGAGAGACTGTCGGCTATGGCAATACATTCACTGCCGAGAATGATATGCGGGTCGCAACGGTCGCGGCAGGATATGCCGACGGAATACACAGGGCGCTCTCAGGCAAGTTGACCTTATGGGCAGGGCATGTTCCCTGCCCGCTTGTCGGCCGCGTTTCCATGGATCTGTTGACGATCGATGTGACGGACGCGCCGGAAGATATCGCATCGCTCGATCTGCTGGGTCGAGAGCAGACAGTGGATGATCTCGCCGGTATTATTGACACGATCGGCTATGAAATCCTGACTGGCCTCGGGTATCGGTACGCGCGGCACTATCACGGCACAAGCTAAGCGCCGCGCCAGACGCTCAAAGGCGTATCTGACCCGCGCCGATCTGTTCTGCCAAAAGGTCCGTCGCTTCGGCGAGTCGCGCATCAAGGACATGCAGATATTCAGTCCAGCTGTGCATCCCTTCAAGCGGCGCTACACCATCAGATATTCCGCGCAAGACCAACAGCGGCAGATTGAAGCGCTGGCAGGCCCGCAGCACGGCGTAGCTTTCCATGTCCACCATGTCTTCCGAAACTTCATCATAAGCTGACCCCGAAACGACATTTCCTCCGGTAGAGAGTGTCGCCTCAGGGATACCCTCGATCTTCAGCGGCAGGGAAAGTCGCGCGGGAAGACCCAGAAAGGGTGTGACGCCTTTTTCAAAGCCGAGACTCGCGGCATCCATGTCGCGATAGGCGACCATGCGGGCTTGATAGACCTGGCAGTGATCCAGCCGCGCCGACCCAGCAGAGCCCAGCGACACAACCAGATCAGGCAGCGCCGAGCGTGATTGCAGCTCTGCAAGTGTTGCTGTAACGGCCACGGCCGCTTCAACTGGCCCCACCCCTGTGATCACAGGGGTGAAGCGGGCTTGCAGTTCCGGGCCATATTCGGCGTCTGCCGCCATGAAAAACAGCAGATCACTGTCCCCCATCCGGCGCAAGGGTACCGACATCACATGTCTCTGCGCCTGCGCGCGACATGAACAGCGCATTGCGCGCGCGACACCACCTTGCTTGCGGTCGACCCCAGAAGCAGGCTTTGGGTTCCGGGCCGATGCGAGGCGATCACGATGCAATCCACGGACTGCGCGCGGGCATGCTCTGTGACTTCCTGTGCGGCATCTCCCTCTGCCACGACGGTCGCGACATTCTCGAAGGCCGCAGCCAGTTCGGCCAGATCGGCTTCTATCGCATGGCGCAACTCGTCGCGCCAGCCTTCGGGCAGGTAGTTCAGCGCGAAAACCGGCGCGGGCTCCATTACATGCATAAGCGTGATCTGCCCGTCGGGTGCCAACAAAGCGCGGGCGACTTCCAGCGATGGGGTGGCATCATGGCCTGTATCATAAGCCACGGTGACCAGAATATGCGAATACATCTGCGCTTCTCCCTAATCTTCCTGTCATGCATATCAGATCAGGAAAACGGGGCAGATGCCAGCCTTTCGGGGCGCGCAGGCCCGGATCAGCGCGTGGCCGCCATCACCTGTGCAAGCACTTCTGCAAAAAGCGCGCAACCCGGCGAAATCAGCGCATCGGGAAAATCGTAATCGGGGTTGTGCAGGGCCGGGTGCGCTTCGCCGGCACCCAGGAAAAACAAGGCGGTCCGCGTTGTGGCGCTGAAAGCACCAAAATCTTCGGAAGGACGCATCGGCAGCGCAAATTCTGCAGTTTTCATGCCCAGCGTCTGGCCTGCGCGCGCAACATGACCGGCGGCTTGCTTGTCGTTATGCGATGCGTTGAAATGATCATGCCGCGAAACTGTCAGATCAAGGGCACCGCGCGCAGATTTCGCCTGTTCGATGAACGCGCTTTCAAAATCGTCAAGCGCGGCATCGGTGACCGTGCGCAACGTCAGACTCACATCAGCATGCCCCGGCGCAATACCGAAACTGGGCGCCCCCATGCTGAGATGACAAAGTGTCGCCAGACGAAACTCGGGGCCCATCGGCTGGGAGTCGGGTTGCGATGCGATCTCTGCCATCAAACCCGCCAGCGCGCGCGCCGGTGACAGGCCTGTCTCGGGCATGGAGGCATGCGCCGCGCGCCCCTGATAACGCAGATGCAACCCAACAGAGGCACAACTGGCGGGCCCCGCTGCGACAGCCAATGCACCAAGGGGCAGGCCCGGCATGTTATGCATTGCAAAGGCCCAGTCCGGGCGCAGCGAGGCGAATTTTGGATCAGCGAGCACGGCACGCGCCCCAGCCCCGGTTTCCTCTGCCGGTTGAAATAAAAGGACCACCCGGCCATGCGCAGGGCGCTTCTGGCCTAGCCAGACGCCGAGGCCAGCAAGGATTGCCATATGTCCGTCATGTCCACAGGCATGCGCCAAGCCGTGCCTTTTCGATCGATGCGCCGCATTGCTGCGCTCTGTGATCGGCAGACCATCCAGTTCCGCGCGAAACATCACAGTCGGCCCCGGGGTGCGGCCTTGATAAATGACCGCAAGGCCAGATCCGCCCAGACCCTCAATGATCGCGTCAGGTTCTGTCAGCCGTAAGAATGCCGATATCGCCCCTGCCGTGGCCCGCTCTTCGCCTGAAAGCTCTGGAGCCGAATGCAGCGCATGCCGCAAGCGTGTGAGAACCGAAATCTGGTCATCGGTGAGAAATTGAGAACGCATAGCTGAGGCGTGCCGGTTTTTTCTGACGATGTCCAGCCGTCACCGCCCCCGGATACGTGGATCAAGCGCGTCGCGCAGTCCGTCGCCAATATAGTTCACGCTCAGCACTGTCAGCGAGATCAGCGCCCCCGGCCAGACGACCCGTGCCGGGTACTGTTCGATCCAGTCGCGACCATCATAGAGGATGCGCCCCCATGTCGGGAAATCGGGCGGAAAGCCCAGACCAAGGAACGACAGCGCAGATTCCGTGATGATCGCACTGGCAATGCCCAATGTCGCCGAGACCATGATCGGCGACAACACATTCGGCAGGATATGGCGGGTATTGATCCGCGCAGATGGCGTCCCGATAGAGCGCGCAGCCAGCACATATTCGCGTTCCTTCAGCGCCAGCACGTCGCCTCGGACAATTCGCGCTGTCTGCATCCAGCTGGTAATCGCGATGGCAAAACAGATCAGCAGAAACACCCCGATGGATTCGCCAAAAACCCGCGCGAGCGAGTCGCGAAACAGGGTCACGAGGATCAGCAGCAGCGGCAGCAGGGGCAGCGCCAGAAACAGATCGGTGACCCGCATCAAGGGGCTGTCGAGCAGCTTGAAATAGCCTGCAAGCACGCCGATCAGCGTGCCGATCAGCAGGCCAAGCAGCATCGCGACCAGGCCAACGGCAACCGAAACACGCCCCCCATACATCAGCCGCGCCAACAGGTCACGCCCGAGTTGATCGGTGCCCAGCGGAAAGGCCATGCTCGGACCCTGGTTTCGTTCGCGGATGTTGATCTGGCCCGGGTCGACTTGCCATATCAGCGGGCCAACCGTCACGAACAGAAGAATCGCAACGAAGACAGCAAGCCCTGCCAGCGCGCCGCGATGGGTCTTGAACTGATCCCAGACATCCCACCACTGATTGCGCGGCGGACGAAAGGCTTCATCCGGGTTCAGAGGCTTGGCGGCATCAGTCATATCGGATCCTTGGATCAAGAATGCCATAAAGGACATCTGCGATCAGATTGAACAATACGATCAGGATGGCAAAGATGAAGGTGATGGTCTGCACCATCGGCCAGTCACTGACATAGATCGCGCGGATAAGTGCATCGCCCAGCCCATTCACCCGGAATATCTGTTCGGTTATGATCGCGCCGGTAAAGACAGTGGGAATGCCGATCGCAATGACCGTGACCACCGGAATCATCGAGTTGCGCAGCACATGCAGCAACACAACGGTCCTCTCGCCCAGTCCTTTGGCACGCGCCGTGCGCACATAGTCCTGATTAAGGTTATCCAGCATCGAGGCGCGCATGAAGCGGCTGATCTGGCTGGCATTGTAAAGCGCCAGCACAGCCACCGGCATGGCGATCTG
>SKWJ01000544.1 GCA_007128995.1 Paracoccaceae bacterium | reverse complement strand
TATATGAAAGGGGCGCTTTTTCTGTCCGGGATGACGCCAGATGACGTTGCCGCAAACTCTGTTATTCCTGATCATCGCGGCGACACTGCTTCTGTTTATCTGGGGGCGGTTGCGGCATGATGTTGTCGCACTGCTGTCGCTCATGGCCTGCGTGGTGGCGGGGCTGGTTCCTGCCGAGACCGCCTTTGAGGGGTTCGGTCATCCGGCGGTGATTACGGTTGCCTGTGTTCTCGTGCTCAGTCAGGGGTTGCAGAATACAGGAGCTGTGGACTGGTTGGCCCGCACCATGCTGCCGCGTCGATCAGGACGCCTGTCCAGCATGATGGCATTGATGGCGCTGGGGGCGGTGTTGTCAGGTTTCATGAACAATGTGGGCGCAATGGCGCTGCTGATGCCGGTCGCAGTGCAACTTTCGCGCAGGCTGGATCTGACGGCTGGACAAGTGCTCATGCCACTCGCCTTCGGAACGATCCTGGGTGGCATGACAACCCTGATCGGTACACCGCCCAATCTGATCGTCTCGGGGTTTCGGGCGGAAGCCGGTCTGGGACCGTTCGGGATGTTCGATTTCGCCTATGTCGGTGTCGCAGTGGCGATCGTTGGGGTAATGTTTGTCGCCGCTGTCGGCTGGCGTCTGGTTCCGGCACGCAAATCTACCGGGACCGAGGGGTTTGAGACAGGAAGCTACCTGACCGAGGTGCGTGTGCCTGCAAAGAGCAAGGCTGTCGGATTGACCTTGCGCGGCTTTGAGCGCGAGATCGACGCATCCGGGGCCCAGATTGTCGGGCTTGTGCGCAACGAGGTGCGCATCAGCGCCCCGCATGGAGGACGCCGCATAAGGGAAGAAGATGTTCTTGTCCTTGATGCGGATATCGAGGCACTTGCCGAGGCGCTTTCGCTCTTTGGTATCAAGCTCGAAGAACAAGCGTCGCGTGCGACAAAACGCGATCAATCACAGCCGCAGGAGGGGAATGCTGTCGATAAGAAGGCCAAAGGCGCGGACGGCGCCGACGCAAAGGCGGGCGAAAAACTGGGCCGGGATGAAGATCTGGTTTTGCAGGAACTTGCTGTGCTCCCCAGCGCCACCATCGTCGGGCGCTCGGCCCGTGACATGCGATTGCGCACGCGCTACGGTCTGAACCTGCTTGCTGTGTCGCGCGCAGGCCATCCGCCACGGACCCGGTTGCGCACCCTGAGCCTGAAATCAGGTGATCTTCTGTTGATACAGGGCCCGCAAGAGGTGATCAGTGAATTCATCAGCGACACAGGCTGCGTTCCGCTCGGCGAGCGGGAATTGCGCATTCCCGATGCGCGCATGGCGGTTCTGTCCGGATTGATCATTCTGGGTGCCGTGGGCATCGTCGTTGCTGGCCTTCTGCCCGCGGCGGCCGCATTCACGCTTGGTGTCATCGCCTCGATGCTGTTCCGGACAGTGCCGATGCGGCAGGTTTATTCGGCGATTGACTGGTCTGTGATCGTCTTGCTGGCGGCGCTGATCCCGGTGGCGGGCGCGATGCAGGCCACGGGTGCTGCCGAGCTGCTGGCGCGGGTGCTGGTGTTCGAAGTTGCGCAAGGCAATGCGATCGCCGCGCTTGGGGTCGTTCTGGTGACCTCCATGCTTTTGTCGGATGTCATGAACAATGCGGCCACAGCGGCGGTTATTTGCCCGATTGCGCTTGGGATTGCCGCGACGCTTGGGGTCAATCCCGACAGCTTTCTGATGGCGGTGGCAATCGGGGCATCCTGCGCTTTCCTGACCCCCATTGGCCATCAGAACAACACATTGATCCTTGGGCCGGGCGGATTTCGCTTTCGCGACTACTGGAAACTGGGGCTGCCGTTGGAGATACTGGTCGTGGCCGTCAGTCTGCCGCTGCTGATCTTTGTCTGGCCACTCTAGAGTGGCCACCGAGTCGTTTTGCTGCCGCAACCTGATCGGGCAGCGCCCTAGTATTTGCCACCTGACAAATGATACCCACAAAGCGCTTTGAGCCCTTTTGCGGTGATACCCTGCGCAGAATGAAGGACCTCACACCCGCCGCGCATCCCCGTGCGGCCTGAGCGACAGGGTGCGCGCAAATTCCGCACAATCGTCAATGTATTGATAGTGCAGCGTCATATGAAATTTTTGTCGAAACGAAACCATTGGCCGGGGCGGGCCGACAGGGCAGCGTGCGCAAAGTGTTGCGATTGGCGATCATGGCTTGACGTACCCAGCGGTCGGCCGGGCCAGGATAAAGGCAGATGTCATCACGTCTCTTGCCCCGCATATGGCATATCACTCCGGCATCGGGGATCTGCGTGTCAGGTGGCAAACACTGGCCCAGACGTGGGCAGGTCGAACAAACACCGTGCAAGATATGGCCCAAGCTGTTAGAGGGCACAATTGCAGTTCACCTGAAGGTCAGGTCAACTGCGCGGGACCAGATGCCATGAAAATCTTCGCATGTCCGGGCTGCGGCGCAGACCTGTTTTTCGACAATCTCGTTTGCGGGTGCAATCTGGCTGTCGGCTACGCGCCCAATCGACAAGAATTTGTTGGTGACGGGAAATTTTGTGGCAACCGTCAGATATTGGGATGCAACTGGACCGCTGCGCCGGATGCAACGCTTTGCGACAGTTGTCGCATGACCAGCGTTCATCCAGATCTCTTTGTCGGGGGAAATGGCCAACTTTGGGCAAAGGCGGAAGCAGCCAAGCGCCATGTCCTTGCAGGGCTGATCCGCTGGGGCTGGTTCGGGGCCGATGACACAGGAGCGCGGCCAGAGTTTCACATGCTTGCCGAAGCCACGTCTTCAGGGCCGGTTTCTGTGATGATGGGGCATGCCTCGGGCCTTGTGACAATCAATCTTGCCGAGGCTGATGCTTATGAGCGCATCCGCAGGCGGGACATGCTTGGCGAGCCCTATCGAACGTTGATCGGTCATTTTCGGCATGAGATTGCACATTTCCTGTTTGAGCGTCTGGCAAGGTCCGAGGGGTTTGTTTCGGAGTTTCGCGCCCTGTTCGGGGATGAGCGACAGGATTACGGCGCAGCGCTTTCGCGCCACTATCAAGGCGGACCTCCGGCAGATTGGCAGGCAGCCTATATTACGGCCTATGCTACAGCACATCCGCATGAGGATTGGGCAGAGAGCGCAGCGCATACCATGCTTCTGACGGATATTGTGGACAGTTTTCTGGCCACGGGGCTGCGCGCGGCTGACGCACCTGAAAAAGGCTATGACCCGTTTGCAGAAACAGATGCCAAACACCTTCTGGAGTCGGCCTTCGCGATTGGTCTGGCCATGAACCACGTGAATCGCGCGGCAGGTCAGCCAGACCTTTATCCGTTTGTCACCACGCCCCGGACGCGCGAAAAGCTGGGCTTTGCGCTTCGGTGGCTACATCGTCGCTGACAATCGGCGGGAACCCCGCTGCGTCAGCCTCTTTCAAAGCCAGAGATCTGTTCCCTGTCGCACATGCGACATGCTCTGGTCCGGGCAGCGCGGCGCGCTGGGCATGGATGAAAGCGGCCTTGGCCGGCAGATCTGCGCTTGACGGCTGTAGTGCCAGCTCCATTATCCAGTCATGTTCATACTCAGCCCGGACACTGTTGCGAATACCGAAGCCCTGCGCATCAAATGGTTGCCGCGGCGGTTTCTTGGCCGCACCATGCTCTGGCCGCGTCGTGGTGGGTGGCGTCTGGTCCTGAGGGTCATCTTCGAGACCGAAGTCCTGCGATATACGCTGGTTCTGACGCCGTTCGTGATCGCGGCCTTCATCTGGACCGAGCAGGCCGTGTTCATCGCGCAGGCCCCGATCCTGATGCTGGTTGCGATCTATCTGTTTGAAGCCAAGTTGATGCGGGTCCCACGCGACAAGCGCGCGGGTCTGGTTACGGAAGATGAGGCCGAAGCCGGGCTTGATCTGTTGCGCCAGCGCGCGCGCCAGATCCTAAGCCGGATTGCGGCAGGGCGCCAACTGTCCTCTGGGCGGTTACATCTTGTGATCGAACAGTCTGACCTGCTTCGAGTGGCCCCGCTGACACTTGTCTCGGTGCAGTCCGATGATGGACCGGATCTGTTACCCCTTGACGCAAAAGAACGAGAGATGATCCGCAACATGCTGTTTCAGGCGCCGCTGAATGAGAGGCATTTGCAACGCATCGGTCTGGCGCGGGGGATCGAGATTCACGATCTGGCATTCGACCCGGCGAAAGTGTCGGCACATGGGCGTATGGCGGCGCTGATGGCGGCGCGAAGCACCCTCGGGTCACCGGGCGAGTGAGATGCAACGCCCGAATGCTGGCGTAACCGAGGGATCAAGGGCCTCTGGGCAGGCCCAGAGCACCGGGAAACGCGGGGCAGACCGGGGCATGGGGCCATCGAGATCGGTCAGGATGATCAGACCGGATGGACGGTAATCCGACGCGAAGGCGAAAACTGGACGGAAATCCGTGCCGCCGCCTTCGGGCAGATCAAGCTGTGCAAGTGTCTTTTGCACATTGGCCGGATCGAGTGTCAGCTCTTGCCGCAGGTCGGTATCGAAGACTACCAGCCTGCATGTCATGCGCATACGCCGTGCGACATTCGCAGCCTCGGCCAGAAAGCGTGTCAGCAAGCGGCGCTCGATTGACCCCGATGCATCCAGCGCGACCAGCAGGCGGGGTTGGGGTTGCGGTGACGTCAGGTTGGCCTGCCATGGGGGAAGGGGGCGCTGCACTGTCTGGGCATAGCCCGCCATGGCCAGCCAGCGACGGGCGGGCACCAAAGAGGCGGGTGCAGTCC
>SKWJ01000016.1 GCA_007128995.1 Paracoccaceae bacterium | reverse complement strand
TTTCGTTTATACCCGTTATATGTTCGTTATATTTTATTCGAACAATTTAAAGCGTTTTGTTTTTATTATGTTCTTATTATTATTTTCGTTCATCAGAAATTTTGACTTGAAACGAACATCAACCTGCACGAACATCCTGGACTGAGGTGACGGCTTTGCCGCAGGCCCCACCGAATCAGACCATCCGCGAGAAAGGAAAGGCATGTCACAGTCAGAACGCCTTCAGGATATCCAGATCATCGCGCGGCGCGATGGTCGTGTCACGGTCGAGGGTCTGGCACGGCATTTTGACGTCACCTTGCAAACCATTCGCCGCGACCTGACCGATCTGGCAGAACAAGGCAAACTGCAACGGGTACATGGTGGCGCGATCCTGCCGTCGACTGTGGCCAATATAGGTTATGCCGACCGCAGAGACCTGAATGAGGACGGGAAGTCGGCCATCGCCCGGACGGCAGGCCGCGATATTCCCAATGGATGCTCGCTGTTTCTCAATATCGGCACTACGACCGAGGCCGTTGCCCGTGCGCTCTTGGGGCACCGTGACATCATGGTGCTGACCAACAATCTGAATGTTGCCAATATTCTTGTTGAAAACCCGAATTGCGAGATCATCGTTGTCGGCGGGTTGCTGCGCCGCGCCGATGGCGGGCTGGTCGGGACAATGACCACGCAAGCCATCCAGCAATTCAAATTCGATCTGGCCGTGATTTCCTGCTCCGCGCTGGACGAAGATGGTGACATGCTGGATTTCGACATTCAGGAAGTCGGCGTCAGCCAGGCCATTCTGAAACAGGCACGGCGCAGCTTTCTGGTGGCGGATCAATCCAAGTTCCGCCGCCGCGCGCCTGCGCGGATCGGATCCCTGTCACAGATTGACCAGTTCTACACCGATGCGCCGATCCCTGACGCGCTCGCACATGCCTGTAATGGCTGGGCAACCTCGGTCAATATCGCACCCTATGAAGACAGGGGACCTGCCCGCTCCCAACCTGATCGTGCTTGAAAATGGTGCCCAGGAGAGGACTCGAACCTCCACACCCTTGCGAGTACTAGCACCTGAAGCTAGCGCGTCTACCAGTTCCGCCACCTGGGCCGGTTGCGTGAAACGCTCTTTATGGCGGGCGTCAGGCACTGTCAACTATGCAGTCTGCGAAATTTCGCACTGCGCCGGAAAAAGCCCTTCTCACTTGTGAAAACCTGCCTGCGCTTGTAATGAACCGGAAGCGGATTGCAGTGGAGAGCGCACATGTCAAAGCTGGTCACGATCTATGGCGGATCTGGGTTTGTCGGACGGTACATTGCGCGGCGCATGGCGCAGGCAGGATGGCGGGTCCGCGTGGCCGTCCGCCACCCGAACGAAGCCCTTCATGTCAAACCTTACGGGGCCGTCGGGCAGGTCGAGCCAGTATTTTGCAACATCCGTGATGATGCCTCGGTCCGGGCCGTGATGGAGGGTGCGGATGCGGTGGTCAACTGCGTGGGTATTCTTGCCGAATCGGGAAAAAACAGATTTGGGACCGTACAAGCAGAAGGCGCAGGCCGCATTGCCCGGCTGGCGGCAGAACTTGGGGTCATGCGGCTGGTCCAGATTTCGGCAATCGGCGCAGATGCCGCGTCGGACAGCGCCTATCAGCGCAGCAAGGCCGAAGGCGAGGCACTGGTCCAAAGCCATTTTCCGAATGCCGTGATCTTGCGCCCTTCGGTAATTTTCGGGGCAGAGGACCAGTTCTTCAACCGTTTCGCGGCGATGGCGCGGATGTCACCATTTCTTCCGCTGGTCGGACCGCAGACACGCTTTCAGCCAGTCTATGTCGAAGATGTCGCCGCCGCCGCGACGAAAGCGCTGACCGAGAACGTGAAACCCGGCATTTATGAGTTGGGCGGGCCGGATACCGCAACATTCCGCGCGTTGATGGAAATGCTCCTCGCCGAGATCCGGCGTAAACGGCTTTTACTGACTGTACCCTTTCCAGTCGCCAACCTGATGGCCGGGGCGCTTGGACTTGCACAGACCCTGACGCTGGGCCTGTTCACCAATGGCATTCTGACCCGAGATCAGGTCCGCAACCTGAAACGCGACAATGTTGTCAACGAAGAGGCAAAGGGTCTGGCAGATCTCGGGATCACCCCAACCCCCATGTCCACAGTGCTGCCCGGCTATCTATGGGCGCACCGGCCCGGCGGTCAGTACAAGGCCATCCACGAATCGGCCAGCCAACTGCGCGATTCCCAAGACCGTTAAATGCCGCGCGGCGCATGTTTTTGAACTGAATACACCGCGCAAGCCCGAAGCTTTATAAGCTCAGAGCGTGTCCTCATCGCCGAGCCGCTGACGCAGACTGCGCAGGACCGGTATCGTCTGACGGATGCGCTCTTCGCCCAGCGTCTGCACGGCATCGTCAATCAGCGGCGTGATCGAGGCCAGCGCCGCATCTCTTGCTGCGCGGCCTGAGGGGCTGATGGCCACCATCTTGCGGCGCGCATCATCCCAGTCGGGCCGGATATGGACATACCCGGCCCATTCCAGCTTGGACAATGTGTTGGTCATCGCACCGCGCGTGACGTGAAAGGCGCGGGCAAGCTCTGCAGGGCTCATCTCGACCTTCAGTCGGCAAAGCAGGTTCAGGACACCGAAATGCGACAGCTCCATCCCTTTTGGCAGCACCTTGGACAGCCGGTTCCGGGCCAGCTGATCCGCCATCAGCAGCTCACTGAACAGGGCATTGGCCAGATCGCTGCGCGGGTTCTTCATGACGCCGGCTCGGGCTTTGTGAAATCGCGGTCGTGGAACAAGGAGGGGACGCGCTCGCGCGCTTCGATCACACGCGCAAGGTCGATCTGCACCAGCCCGACCCCCGGCGCATTGCCCATATCCAGCAAAACCTCGCCCCAGGGCGCGACCGCCAGCGAATGTCCATGCGTGCTGCGCGCACGCCCCTCGCGCGCTGTGTGTCGGCCAGTCTGGGCCGGGGCAAGGACAAAGCACCCAGTCTCGATCGCGCGGGCGCGCAACAGTGTCTCCCAATGCGCGGCGCCCGTGACCGGGCTGAATGCGGCCGGTACAGTCAGGACCTCGGCGCCTGCCTTGGCCAGCGCGCGGTGCAGATAGGCAAAGCGCAGATCGTAGCAGATGCTCAGCCCGAAGGCAGCCAGCGGCGTATGCGCCACCACGCCCTCTCCGCCCGGCCGGAATCCGGCTGATTCACGGTAGGTTTCCGTTGGCGAAACCTGCACATCAAACATGTGGATCTTGTCATATCGGGCGCGAATCGTGCCCTCGGGGTCAATCAGGAACGCGCGGTTGACGAAGCGGTCATCATCGCCTTCGGCCTTGAGCGCAAGCGAGCCGATCAACACCCAGATCCCGAGGGATTGCGCCTCTTGTCGCAGCCCCGCCAGCGTTTCATCATCCTGCTCATAGCGCAGAACGCGGATCTGATGCGCATGGCTGGTCGACACGCAATTCGTGACTTCCGGGGTCAGCGCGATTTGCGCGCCACCCTGTGCGGCCTGTTGCAGATAGCTGCGCACCATGGCCAGATTCTGCACTGGATCATCACTTGATGTGATCTGCACAAGCGCTGCGGAGAAGGTCATCACCTCACCCTTTCAGCAGAGGGTCAAGCTTGCCAGCCTTGTCCAGCGCATACAGCTCATCACAGCCGCCGACATGAACGTCACCAATGAAAATTTGCGGCACTGTGCGCGCGCCCTGCGCCCGTCCCAGCATTTCCGCGCGTCGTTCAGGCTGGCGCGCAAGGTCGATTTCTGTGAAACTTGCCCCTTTCGTGCTCAGCAATCGCTTCGCCGCATGGCAAAACCCGCAAAGCGGTGAGGTATAGATTTCAATTGTTTGCATGATACGCGCGCTCCTATCATCTGTGCGCGCACTATACTGGATCACTCCTGTCTTGCAACGCGTGCAAGCGCAATCACCCGCACCGAAGCGGCGCCGTGCGCCAGGCAGGCTTCAGCCGCAGCGGCGAATGTGGCCCCGACTGTCATCACATCATCGACCAGCAGAATATGCCGGTCCCGGATTTTCTGGCTCCGTCGCGGATGGGGCGCGAAAGCGTCAGCGACATTGGCAAAGCGCCCTGCGCGCCCCCGGCCATCCTGAGTGCCGGTGTAGCGCGGCCTGACCAGCAGATCGGGGCAATGGTCCAGATGCAGATTTCGCGCCAGCGCCCGGCTGAGCAAGGCTGACTGATTATAGCGCCGCTTGGCAAGGCGCAGCCAGTGCAGCGGCACAGGTGCGACAAGCATATCCGGTTGCAGCATGGGGATTGCCACACGCGCCATCCAGCGGGCTGCCGTCAGCGCAT
The DNA here is from genome assembly GCA_007128995.1 of Paracoccaceae bacterium. Lineage (GTDB taxonomy): Bacteria > Pseudomonadota > Alphaproteobacteria > Rhodobacterales > Rhodobacteraceae > Roseinatronobacter. Next base: position 447 of record SKWJ01000016.1, on the reverse strand, counting down.
GATCTTCCCGATCATGATATTTCAACGCCAGCAGGATCTGACGCGCCCGCCCGTCATACAGCATCACGGCGCGCCCCTGCACCCATGGACGCGCCAGAGCCATGCAGTCATCACAGTGAAGGGCTGCGCCATCTGCCTCGCCCGGCAGCGGCACGCCACAACTGTCACAACATGCACCAAATATGAAAGGCGTCTCTTTCCAGCATGCCGGGCAAAGCGCGCCTTCTTCCTCGACCAATGTGTCGCAGGTCATGCATTGCGACGGATAGACGGCACGCAGCAATTTTTGGGCCAGCCCAAGCCCGAGATGGGTTGCCCTTTGGCCCAGCTTTTGCATTCTGCCCCGGTCCCCCCTAGATACAGCCAGAATATGACACAGACACCGCCCGACCTGACCGACCGTGCAGCCCTTGTCCGCAACCGCGCACGGGGCAGAGGCGACATGTT
>SKWJ01000425.1 GCA_007128995.1 Paracoccaceae bacterium | reverse complement strand
TGAACATGTCTTCATCCTTCACCATCCGGATGAGGAACGCGAAGCCTGCCGCCCGTCGCGGACCGCGCCCTGTCATGACCGCATGAAGGCCCGAGGCGCGCAATTCGGGCAGGTGAATGGCTGGGAAAGGCCGAACTATTTTGCACCCGAAGGGTTTGATGATCATGCCGCGCGCAGTTTTCGCAGAGGCGGATGGTGGCAATATGCCCAAGCCGAGGCAAAAGCCATTCGTACCGGCGTCGGAATGATTGATGCCACCGCCTTTGCCAAACATCTGGTTCGCGGACCGGGTGCAACCGCTTTTCTTGACTGGTTCACGTGCAACACCCTGCCAAAGGTCGGGAGGATCAATCTGACATATGCCCTGACCGGCAATGGGACCGTGCGCACCGAATACACGATCGTGCGCCTGGCCGAACACGAATACTACCTGATCAGCGCTGGCGCATGGGCCGCCTATGATGGCGATTTTCTGCGCAAGGCCGCAGAAGACAAGATTGCCGACTTCGGCTGGATCGATATTCATGATGTCACAACACAATGGGGGGTTTTTGCGATTGCAGGGCCAAAGTCCCGCGATCTGCTGAGCCGTCTGATAAAGGATGCAGACCCGGCAACTGTCCTGTCCAATGCACGGTTCCCGTGGCTCAGCCAGCGCAACATCGAACTGGGCATGTGTCCGGTCCGCGCGGTGCGGGTGGCCTATACTGGTGAGTTGGGATGGGAACTGCACCACCCGACAGAGATGCAGAACTACCTGTTCGACCAGCTTATGCACGCGGGCGAAGATCTAGAACTGAAACTTGTCGGAGCGCGGGCCCAAAACTGGTTGCGGCAGGAAAAAAGCTATCGCGCATTCGGAAACGAGCTGGGACGCGATGCCACGCCTTTGGAAGCCGACCTGACGCGCTTCGTCGATCTTTCCAAGAATTTCAACGGCAAGGCAGCGATGGAGGAAACCGGCATAAGGTCGAAATGCTGCACACTCTTGATTGACGGGCCCGACGATGCCGACCCTTGGGGTCGTGAAGCGCTTTATGATGGCGACACAGAAATTGGGCGCCTGACCTCAGGCGGCTATTCGGTGGCCTTTGGCAAATCGATCGGGATGGGCTATGTCCGCCCCGATCTGGCCGTCGAAGGCACAAGGCTGAAGGTGCGGATGCTGAACCAGCTTTGGGACGCCACAGTCACATGCGACAGCCCCTATGACCCGAAAAATGCCACCATCCGGAAGGATCTGTAAGGTTTAGCAGCGCGGAGAGGCAGGCTGGCCCACCGCAACGCGCTTCGAACAAATCGTTGCAAGACCCGATCACGCGCCTGTTGTCGGGTGTCGCTGGTGCTGAGCGTCACATTCACGATGTGTCCGAAACTGCCAGAATCTCAGGTGCATTCTGGCTCAAGATCACTGCGGACAGGTGGCCGGTCTTCCATGCGCCCGTGTCAATCAGCAGTCGCCCTTGTTCGATCCGTGGTTCTTTCTGGATCAGATGACCCTGCACGACCCGGATCCCGTCTGTTCTCGGTCCCGGCGCTGGCCGGTATCTGCCCCAAAGCAATGCGGCCTCGCCCTGTCCCTGTAGGGGCAAACCGGGATCAGCGCCAGCATGCGCGACAAATACAGCATCCTCACGCCAGAAAAGTGGCAAAGCGTCCAGCCAGTCCACCAGTTCCGGCCCCATCCGCTCCAACAGCGCATCGCGCAAATTGATGATCTGATTTGCACCCTCCAAAGCGGTTTGGCGGGTATAAGGCAAGCCGAGACCAAAGCTGGCGACAGTTGCCTCGCCGCCAGCAGCCCACCAACGCGGAGCGTTCTCAAGCGGGTCCCTAAGGAAATCAAGCGCCATGCGCTCATGATTGCCCATAAGCGCGGTGACATCGGCGAAGGGGGCAGGATGCTTGCAAAGGGCATGGGCGCGCCGTAACGCGGCCGCACTTTCCGGGCCACGGTCAATCAGATCCCCGACGAGAACCACCCGCATCTTGGCAGAGGCCGGGTGCAGAGCGATCTTGTCAACCATCCGTACAAACAAATCGTCGCGCCCGTGCACATCACCGATAATCGCAACGGGATCATGCATCCATGCAAACGTATCCTCGCGACTGCAATCAGCATGCGGCACGAATGCTTTGGACAATTGTCTAAAGAGGGCACGCAGCATGTCCAAGGCCCTTTACGCACTTCCCTGCAACTGCAGCGTAGATGCGGCATGCGGTTTGTCAATCGAGTTCTCGCTCAACCGGCACGCGCGCACGATTGCTTGGCACCGACCACAAGGTATCCTCATCGCCCCGTTTTTTTTCGACAGGCGCATGCTTCAAGCTCTGCTGAACGGTCAGACAGAAATAGCCAGGCAGCAGTCTGTGCAGGTTTCCGAAGGATCGTGAGGATCCAAGCATCAATAGCCGAGCGCCTGTGACCGAAATTTCCCAATCGTGTTCTTGCTGCTTGGGGAAAATACTTCCACCCGCTGCGTATATGACCGTATCGAACGCCTGAGACGGAGGCAGGGCTGGCAGGACAGTGCCCAGCGAGATGCTTATCGTTGAATGCTTTGAAGCAATTGAAGCGCAACATTTGCAGAGCTTAGCCCGGATTGCATTTCCTGCAGCTGAGACATGATCATGAAACGCTTGGTGAGGTCCTCCAATACGCCCGAGTTTGCGATTTCCTTCAGATCCGATGTGCCAAAACGATTTTGAACCAGACGAGTCATCCGCTTCAACTGCTCGTCAATATCCAGCATGCCAAACTCTTTTGGCAGACCGAGAGTGGTTTCGAACACTTTGCGCAGAGGCGGATTTCCAAGCAAGGCAAACCAACGCGCCCTGTCCGAGCCATAGCTTTCAACCAGCTCGGGCAAATCGCTCTGGAGTGCCAGCGCGAAGCGCATCGTTTCGTTTTGGTTACCGACGGCAATCTGGAATTCGCGCTGAGTGTAGGCCGTGATGACCTTGTCCACAAGGTCACGCGGAGCAGACGCTGGATCAGCCCCTTTGGCCAGATGCGCGAATCCTTTGGCCAGCGACAGGAACCGCTTGTCAGAAAACCTGTTGGCCAGCGATCTGGGGTCCTCTGTGCCCCCTTCGATCACCTGTCGGAGCAGGGCACGGCTGTCCAAAGCGTCTTGCAAGCCAAATGCGCCGATGGCGACCCGAAGCAGGCGCCGGTCATTGACAAGTTCTTCGGCGGTGGTGATCTTGCCAATCGTTTCACGGAAATAGGCCGTGTCGCGCTGCAGCAGCGGGGTTTGCGAAAAACTGGCCTCTTGCCGCTCTTTCGTGCGCTGCAAGAACGACCAGCCACCAAGACCAGAAAGCGGGATGACGGGCTGGAAGCTCATGGGTGCCGCGCTGCAAACAGACGCTCTTCACGGGGCAACAGCAACCGCAACGCCTTCAATGTCTGATAAAACTCTCCCTGGATGGCGGTTTCGGTCGCCTGTGCCAGCAGGATGCGGCTGTCCCGATCCGTGAAGACCTGGCTCAACTGTTCGATCGACCGAAGCAAGGGGGTGGCGACATCATCTGCGGCGGAGTCCCCAGACAGGATGAGTTGCGCAAGATAGCAGGTGCGCTTTACCGGCGTATTGGCTTGCTCGGGGTGAATGGCATCGCGCAGCCGCAGGACATTGGCGTTGGGCGTCTTGATCGACAGGCTGGCGCGACGGTCCCCATTTTCAATGACAGCGCCATTGAGCAAGACCCGTTCATGGGGCGCAAGGCGGATCACGAGCCCCGTCATAACAAAGCAACCTTGCCAGAGAGCCCGCGCATGATGGACAGGTTGATATCGACCAGAACATCCGGCGCCGCAGTGCCCTTCAGGACCTTGTCACTGTGCTGCATCACGAATTCCGCAAGGTAGAACAGTTGCGCACGCAATTGCTGCGGAAATCCATTCCCGGAATCTGACAGGTCGACTGCGAAAGCTGTCCAAAGCTTGTTGTTCTCGACGATTGCCGCGGCAAGCGCCGGAAATGCCGATTGATCTGTTTGGGCGATAGCGGCCTGCATTTGCCGTGTGATGCGGGCGATGACGTCGTATTCGATATCGCGCGCGGATTTGAGCGTTCGGACATTTGCGCGGTAAGCACTCTGCGCGACAGCATGAACATTCATGGTGTTCCCCTTGGTGCGAGGTCATGGAACGGGGGGACTGGGCGAGGCTGCATGAGCGCGGCCCCGCCCGACCTGTTAGCGGAACAGCGACAAGATATTCTGGGGCTGCTGGTTGGCGATGGAGAGCGCCTGGATACCCAGCTGCTGCTGAACCTGAAGTGCCTGAAGTCGGGCCGAGGCCTCTTCCATGTCAGCATCAACCAGCGCACCGATACCAATCTTCAGGGCGTCCGATTGTGACCGCAGGAAATCACGCTGCGCGTCAATGCGGTTCTGGTCCGTCCCAAAGGCTGCAGCAGTGTCGATCGCAGTTTGCAAGGCAGCCTCGATTTCGTCAAGATCGTCAGTGTCCAGATCGGAAAGATCCTCGGCCGCGACTGTCAGTTCGTCAGTCGTGAGGGCGCCGGCATTATCGCGAATGATTGAGATGGTAATATCTTGGTTTGCACCGCTATCACCGATGAGGTTGATCCCGTTGAACTGTGCGGAGTTCGCGATTGTCGTGATAAGCTCGCGCATCGAATCCAGTTCGGCGTTGATCTTGTCCTCGTCTGCATCCGGATTTTCCAGCATTACCATGCGTTCTTGCATGTCTTGTAGTACGCCGACGATCCGCTCGGACGCATCGCGGGCGACCCCGACCATGGCAGAG
>SKWJ01000124.1 GCA_007128995.1 Paracoccaceae bacterium | reverse complement strand
TCAGCCGCGACAGCAGCCACGGCAGTGCTGATGGTCACGCTGGTGCGCGATTACGGGCTGGAATATCTGCTGGCCGCCACAGTGCTGGCGGGTCTGTTGCAGATCGGCGCGGGCATTCTGAAGCTGGGCTTCATCATGCGCTATGTGTCGAAATCGGTGATGACTGGCTTTGTCAACGCCTTGGCAATCCTGATCTTTCTGGCGCAATTGCCCGAACTTGACCCGCGCGAGGTGTCCTGGATCACCTATGTGCTGGTTGCTGCCGGTCTGGGCATCATCTACGGCTTGCCCATGCTGACAAGGGCCATCCCTTCGCCGCTGGTGACGATTGTGGTGCTGACCATCGTGGCCGTGGTGCTGGGGCTGGATGTGCGCACTGTGGGCGATATGGGCGAATTGCCCGACACGTTGCCAGTGTTTCTGATCCCGAACATTCCGCTGACATTTGAAACGCTGATGATCATCCTGCCCTATTCGATGGCGATTGCCGTGGTGGGCCTGCTGGAAAGCCTGATGACGCAGAATATCGTCGATGATCTGACCGATACCAGGTCAGACCGTAATCAGGAATGTATCGGTCAGGGCATTTCGAACACGGCCACGGGCTTTATCGGCGGCATGGCGGGCTGCGCGATGATCGGGCAGTCGATCATCAACGTCAAATCCGGTGGGCGGGGGCGGTTGTCATGTTTCGCTGCCGGTGTGTATTTGCTGTTCCTGATCCTTGTGCTGGGCGATCTGGTCAAACAGATCCCCATGGCGGCCCTTGTCGCGGTGATGATCATGGTGTCGATCGGCACATTCTCGTGGTCGTCGATCAAGGCGCTCAGGGTGCATCCGCGCTCCAGCTCTATCGTGATGATCGCGACGGTTGTCACAGTGGTCTATACGCATAACCTTGCGATTGGGGTGCTGGTGGGCGTGCTGTTGTCGGGCATTTTCTTTGCAGGCAAGATCGCGCAGCTCTTCACCATGCGCAGTGAGATTTCGCGCGATGGCCGCACGCGCACCTATATCGTCGAGGGCCAGTTGTTCTATGGCTCGGTCGAGGATTTCATGGATGCGTTTGACTTCAAGGAAACGCTGGACAAGGTCATCATTGATGTCAGCCGCGCGCATATCTGGGATATTTCGTCGGTGCAGGCGCTGGATATGGCGATCCTGAAATTCCGCAGGGACGGGGCAGAGGTAGAGGTGATTGGCATGAACGAGGCGACAGAAACCATCGTTGACAAGCTTGCCATTCATGACAAGCCGGGCGCGATGGACAAGCTGATGTCACATTGAAGGGGGACAGGAACATGACAGACCAGCCGCAGAAAATTGTCGCCCTTGTTGACGGGTCCATCTATTCGGCCAGCGTATGCGAGAATGCCGCGTGGATCTCTCAGCGCACGGATGCGCCGGTGGAGTTGATCCATGTGCTTGGACGCCGCGATGCGCCCGGTAAGCGCGACCTTTCCGGTGCGATTGCCCTGGGCGCGCGCTCGGCACTGCTGGAAGAACTCGCCGATCTTGATGCGCAGCGCGCGAAGCTGATCAGCCACCGGGGCCGCGCCATTCTGGAAGATGCGCGCGCCATCCTTGATACGGCGGGCATTAACGAGATCACGACACGTCTGCGGCAGGGCGATGTGGTCGAAACGATCAGCGATGTCGAGAAGGATGCGCGCGTCATCATGGTCGGCAAGCGTGGCGAGGCGGCGGATTTCGCCAAGGGCCATCTGGGATCGAACCTTGAACGGATCATCCGTGCCAGCACCAAACCTGTTTTTGTGGCCGCGCGTGCCTTCAAGCCCATTGAGAAGGTGCTGGTCGCCTATGATGGCGGCGCATCGGCGATGAAAGCCGTCGATCATATTTCCCGCAGCCCGCTGTTTCAGGGGCTTGATATTCATGTCGTGACTGTTGGAACCGCAACGGCAGAGGCAAAAAAGGGGCTGGAGGATGCGAAGGCACAGCTGAAGGCAGCGGGTCTGGAGGCGGAAACATCTGTCATTCCGGGCCAGCCGGAAATTGCGCTTGCCAAGATGGTGGACGAGACGGGCTTTGACATGCTGGTGATGGGCGCCTATGGCCATTCCCGCATTCGCACGCTGATCATCGGGTCCACGACCACTGCCATGATCCGGTCGTGCAAGGTGCCGGTGGTTCTGCTGCGCTGATGCCGTGATTGTCTGATGCCGGTCGCCATCAGACGCGATCTTCTTTGCGACCCGCCGCATCGCCGCCGACCAGCCAATCGCGAAAGTCGGCAACTTCTGATCGGTTGAGAGCGTCACTTTGGATGATCATGAAATAGGCTTCTCGGATCGGAAGGCGAAAGGCGAAGGGACTGACCAGCAGGCCCTTCTCCAGATAGGGTGTGGCAAAGCTCTCATGTATGATCCCCGCACATCCGCCGCCCAAAAGCATCTGCAAGGCCATGAGCGAGGAATCTGCCTTCGCGCTGTGTCTGGGGCGGCCCAGAGCAAGCTGAAAATGGGACGAAAGCCTTTGCCATTCAACTTCTGATCCCATCACCAGAACAACGCGATCGCCAGCCATGGCGGCTATGTCCGGCGGGGTGCCAAAGCGGTCTGCGTGTTCGCGGGCACAGATCACGATGCCGGTTTCATGGGACAGTTGCCACATATGCGGCTCGGTCCAGTTGCCAGTGCCATAGCGGATATCAATGTCGATACGTCTGTCATCCAGACGGTCGGACCAGACGGCTGTGGTCATATGCAGTTCGACATCCGGGTGCAGCGCAGAGAAGTCTGCAATCCTCGGGGCCAGCACAAGCGCCCCAAAGGTGACAGAGGTTCGGATATGCAGATGTCGTTTCTGGCGCTGCGAGAACAGGCCAGAGGTCGCATCCTGCATTTCGCTGAAGGCTTTGCGGATCGGCAGAGCATAGGCTTGCCCCATATCTGTCAAGGCTACGCCATGGGGAAGCCGTTTGAACAGATTGACACCCAGATGCTGTTCCAGAAGACGAATATGCTGGCTGACAGCGGCGGGTGTCAGGTGCAGGTCTTCGGCTGCGGCAGAGAAGCTGCTGTGGCGGGCGGCCGCTTCAAAGGCGCGCAGCCAGGTGACATGGGGCAATCTTGACATGGGCGTCGCTCCGCTGAGGCTGGCTCAGTATGCACTGCAAATCGATATCATGAAAATGGCGCCTTGCGGCCATGGCTTGAAAATTTAGCACCCCTCAGCCGGAAGAGGCGTTGTTTGCAGCCCATCGACGGGCAGGCCAGATAGGGGTGGAACCCTTCCGGGGATACAGGCGATGGAATTTGACTATATCATTGTCGGGGCCGGGTCGGCAGGCTGTGTTCTTGCAGATCGGTTGAGTGCGGATCCACGCAACAGAATTCTGGTTCTGGAAGCGGGTGGTTCGGACAATCGCTTCTGGATCAAGGTCCCGTTGGGCTATGCCTTTGCCCATACTGATCCGCGAATATCGGTTCAATGCGCAACCGAAGATGACGCAGGCCTTGCGGGGCGGCGCAATGCATGGCCGCGCGGTCGGGTCGTGGGGGGGTGCAGTTCCATCAACGCAATGACCTATATGCGGGGTCTGCCCATTGATTTTGACGATTGGGCAAACTCTGGGGCGCATGGATGGGGATGGCAGACTGTCCGCGCCATCTATGACAGTCTTGAGCGAACAGAGGATGCCTGCACAGGGGGGGCAGTCCGGGTCAGCAGCGTGTCGCGCCACATGCACCCTTTTTCAAAGACCTTTCTTGATGCCGCAGCACAGATCGGATGGTCCGTGCTGGATGATCTGAATACTGGTCGGGAAGGGATAGGCCGTTATCGCAGCACAATCTGGAAAGGGCGGCGCTGGTCATCGGCAGATGCGTTTTTGCGCCCTGCCTTGACACGCGGTAACATCCGGCTTGAGACACACGCGACAGTGCAGCAGATCCAGATCGAAGCAGGCGCGGCGCGCGGCGTGCTTTATCGCCAGCGTGGCGCGATCTGCAAGGCAACGGCCCGACGCGAAATCATCATCTCGGCCGGTGCGGTGCATTCGCCGCAAATCCTGCAGCTTTCCGGCATTGGTCCGGGGGAGTTGCTGCAATCACATGGCATTGCCGTCCATAACGCGCTGGCAGAAGTGGGGCGCGGCCTGCAAGACCATCTTGCTGTCACATACAGTTTCGAAGCTTGGCCCAAGACACTCAACGCCATTCTCGGAACACCACAGGGGCGCTTTCTCAGCGGGGTGCGCTATCTTGCGACGCGCGGTGGTCCGCTTTCGGTTCCGGTCAATCAGGTCGGGGGGTATGTGGCTTCCGGGCAGGGAACAGCGCCGGATACGCAGATCTACTGCAACCCGATGGTGCACTCGTATGGCGCGGGTGGGCCGAAGGTGACGCGCAAATCTGGCTATATCCTGTCGGCGCAACCCTGTCGTCCCACCAGCCGCGGCGAAATTCGCATCACGTCACCCGCGCCAGAGGATCAACCGCGGATCTGGCCGAACTCGCTTGCAACGCCTGAAGATTGCGAAAGTGCCGTTCGCGCAGGGCGGCTGCTTCAGCGTCTTGCCCGAAGTGCGGCCTTGTTGCAGGCAAGGCGCGCAGCCATCGGCCCCGATCTGCTGGCGCTGGATGATACTGGATTGCTTGATGACTTTCGCGCACGCGCCTCGACTGTGTTCCACCCAAGCTGTACATGCCGGATGGGCGATGACCCTGCGCGTTCCGTTCTGGATGCGCGGTTGCGCGTCCATGGTACAGGACGCTTGCGTGTGGTTGACGCGTCTGCCTTTCCCAATATCACCTCGGGCAATACCAATGC
>SKWJ01000267.1 GCA_007128995.1 Paracoccaceae bacterium | reverse complement strand
TGCCGAGGCAGCCCGCCAGAGCGGCAGTCGCCGAAAACACCACGAACGTGCGCAGCAAGGAGACCCACTTGTTCATCTTTTCCTCCGGAATAGGTCACTTTGAACAGGGTAGAAGGCAGTCCGCCGGAACCCTGCCCTGACCACTGACACGTTACGAATGACCCGCACGGCGTCACCCCCCTGAACAGGGGGGACAAAGCCGCTTTCCCCGATTGCTATTGTTACGAGGCAGGATAAGCTTGGGCTGTTTCCGATTGCCTGACCTTTCCCCCAGAACCGCCTGTCCGAACCGGGTGTCGCTCCATTGCCAGTCCGCATTCCACCGGCCATCAAAATATCCATCCTTGTCGCGGGCAGCTTTGTCCTGGCCGCCCTGACCCTGTGGCTAGCCATGGATCAGCGCTTTCTGGGGCTGCGCCTGACACCTCAGACCCCGAGCGCGATCCTCGCCCGGTCCGAGGGTGTTTGGATCGAAGCTTTGATCGCCGCAAGCCCCGCGGCCGAGTTGGCCAGCATGGAGGTCACAGCTGGTATCGCGTCGCTTGTCTCGCTGACCGATGCCGCGGGCGAAACCCTGACCTTGTCGCCTGCCGACCTGATCGAAGAACCCGATGTGCTGGAAAGCTATGCAGCCATGCGCGTCTTTTTCGCCCGCCAGGACAGAATCGCGCGGATGCTGAACGCAGGCCCGGTTACGCTGGAAATCCAGCTGCCCGGAGGCAGTCGTCATCACACGCTCCAACCGGCACAACAGCGCCCCATCGGCAGCTTCCCCTTTGCCTTCTGGCTGCAAATCGCGGTAGGATTAGGTGGGCTGTGGATCGGGGCGTGGATCTGGGCCTTGTGCAGAGCCGACTGGGCGACACGCTGCCTTGCATTCAGCGGCCTGGGACTCATGGTCTCCGCCTTTGCGGCGGCAATCTATTCAACGCGGGAACTGGCGCTTCCTGGCGGGCTTTTTCACATGCTCTCGGCGTTGAACCACCTGGGCGCATTTGTCTTTGGTATGGGCATGATCGGCCTGTTCATGGTCTATCCGCGCCGCCTGTTTGCTCCGCGATGGCTGACGGTCCCGGTTTTCGTCCTGGGGCTTTGGTTTGCACTTGCGTATCTGGGGCAGATCGAAAGCCCAGCCATCGGCATTCATCTTGGGGTTATCCTGGCGCTGCTGGCCATCATGACCCTTGTGGCGATGCAATTCCGGGCCACGCGCGGCGACTTGCGCGACCGTGCGGCGTTGTCCTGGCTGGGGCTGGCAGTGCTGGTGGGGTCGGGCGCTTTTGTGGTGACCGTCATCGGGCCGCACCTGCTGGGCACAACGGCTTTTCTGTCGCAGGGTGTGGCTTTCGTGTTCTTCCTGCTGGTCTATCTTGGCGTGGCCCTGGGCGTCGCGCGCTTTCAGCTGTTCCAGCTCGAAACCTGGGCCTTTCGCATCCTTTTCTATGTGGTCGGCGGGATCCTGTTGTTGGGGATCGATGCGATCATGATCTTTACCATCGTGGATGAACGCGCGCCTGCCTTCGCCCTGTCGCTGCTGATCGTGGCACTGCTCTGGCTACCCTTGCGTGACAGCCTGGGGCGTTGGGTGCTGCACCGCAAGGACCCAACGCGCGCCGCGCGGTTCCGGATGATCATGGATGTTGCCCTGACCCCACCCGAACGGGATCAGCAGCACCGTTGGCACACGCTTCTGGCCCAAATGTTCAACCCTCTGGAAATTGCCTGCGCCGAACCCGCCAGCGCCCCGGCCTTGCGCGAGGACGGGCTTTGGCTGGCCATTCCCGCGATCGGCGCTTTGCCTCCTGTCGAGCTGCGCTACGCCGATGGCGGGCGCAGGCTGTTTTCGGCGCGCGATCTTGAGCGTGCAAGGGAACTGACTGCCATGCTCGCACAGGCCATGGAAAGCCGCGCGGCGCATGAAAGGGGCGTGTCCGAAGAACGCGCGCGGATCGCGCGCGACATCCATGACAATATCGGGGTGCAACTGTTGGCCGCGCTGCACAGCCCGGACCTTACCCGCAAGGACCTGTTGATCCGCGAAACATTGACGGATTTGCGGGACATCATCAACAATGCCTCGAACCCGGACATGTCCTTTGACGAAATGCTGGCCGATCTGCGCGCCCGGATCGCCGAACAGTTGTTTGTGGCGGGGGTGACGATGCGCTGGCAGGTCGAGAACGCGCAGGCCGTCGCCCTGACCCTGCAGACGGCGCATATACTGCGCTCCATCATCCGCGAGGCCGTTCAGAATGCGCTGAAACATGCCGCGCCTTCGCTGATCACAGTGTTGGTCAGGGTCGCCGAGGGTCAGATTCTGGTATGCGTCACCGATGAGGGTAAGGGGTTCTGCCCGGCCCAGGTCCGGCATGGCAACGGTCTGGCCAATCTGCGGGACCGGATGCAGGCTGTGGGCGGGGCCCTGCGGATCGACAGCGGTTCAACAGGCACATGCATGACGGCGGAAATCCCCCTGAGCGCCAACACAGGAGGCGCCCCATGACCAGGGTGCTCATCGTCGAGGATCTGAACGAAACCCTTCGCTGGCTGTCCGGGATCGTGACAGCCGCCTTCCCGGATGCCACCGTGCACGAGGCTAGCAGCCAGTCTGCGGGTCTGGCGCAATGTGCCCGCGCCAACTATGATCTTGCTTTGATTGATCTGGGTCTGCCTGATGGCTCGGGGCTGGATGTTCTGCGCAAGCTGCGTCAGACGCAGCCCAGCGCTGTGTGCGTCGTTACAACCGTGATGGGCGATGATGCATCCATCGTCGGGGCGCTGTCGGCAGGCGCACATGGCTATCTGCTGAAAGAACAGCCCCGCGACCTGCTGGTCATGCAGCTTGAACAGGTGGTGGCCGGTATTCCGGCCCTGGCACCTTCGGTGGCGCGCCGGATCATGCAGCATTTCCAGCGCACCGGCCCCAGCGCACCCGATGATCGGCTGACCGTCCGCGAGCGCGAGGTGCTGGGCCTTATCGGGCGCGGGCTGCGCAATGTCGAAGTCGCGCAGACGTTGCAGTTGTCAGAGAACACCATCGCCGGATACATCAAGGACGTCTATCGCAAGCTTGGTATTTCATCGCGGGCCGAAGCTTCCTGGCATGCAGCGCGACTGGGCCTTGGGGCGCCGGACCGTGACTGAACACCCAGGGCCTGTGGACAATCAGGATTCCCATCAAGTCTGATTTGTGATTCAAACTTCCCAATGGAGGCTTGAAGGAACAAGCAGCGCTATGTGGTGACGGATCATGTATGGCAGCGGCTTGCGCCACATCTGCGTGGAAAGGCGAGCGACGCGGGGGCGACGGCGACGGATAATCGCCTGTTTCTGGAAGCAGTCTTCTGGCGGGTTCGGACCGGTTCATCATGGCGCGACCTGCCGCCCGCCTTCGGTAACTGGAACAGCCAGTTCCGGAGGTTTCGCAGATGGGCAAAGGCTGGCGTATTCGAGCGTCTTTTCAATGCAATGAGCGGAGACCCCGACCTTGAATACGCGCTCATTGACGGCATCATCGGTCAGGTTCACCAGAAGGCAACCGGCGCAAACGGGGGGTGAGCCATTGCAACGCCATTGATGGTCCGAGAGACAATGGCGAACGGCTCATGCCATCGGGTGCTCGCGTGGCGGCCTGACGACCAGGATCGTGGCTCTGGTCGATGCGCCTGGCAACCTGGTCCGCTTTCTGCTGCTGCCCGGTCAGGCGCATGATATGAAAGGCGTAGCACCCCCGATCCGGGATGTCTCTTTCGGCACGCTTCTGGCGGATAGATCGTTCGATGCGAATTGGCTCCTGAAAGAACTGGACACGCGTGGCACAACTGCCGTGATCCCGCCGGAAACGAACCGCAAGCATCATCGCGACTATGACGCCGACGCCTACAAATGGCGACACCGATCTGGTCGAAAACTACTTCGCGAACATCAAGGAACTCAGGGCCATAGCAACACGCTACGACAAAACCGATTGCAGCTACACAGCCAGTTGGAACCTTGCCGCTGCCTTGATTGCATCAAGACGATTGTCGACACGCCCTGGCGGAAAGCGACCGATTAGCCGACCACAGGTGCGTAGCGGCATGGGACGGCATTCCGGTCGACAGCCCTCTGGCGAGCCACGAAGGCTCTTGCGTATCAAGGAGTGATGATGATATCGGGCGTAAAAAGCGGGTGTAGCTCAATGGTAGAGCGAGAGCTTCCCAAGCTCCAGACGAGGGTTCGATTCCCTTCACCCGCTCCAGTTTTGCTGCTAAGATTGTGAAAATAAAGAAAATTAAATGGGCTGAATTTGACGTCTGCCCACCTACCCCCCCATCAAAAAGAAAACCGAAAAGTCACGCCGAGACCTTGCCCAAACGCATAAACCGGAACGGTCGATACGCGCGCAGTACCGCTTGCGGCTCAGCTTGCGCAAGATGACAGACTGCCACGAAGTTGCGTGATCCTGTCCATGCAACATCTTGCGGGGTTTTCGCTTTCGCCCGCGTCATCCAGACCCGCCACCAGAACAGCACGCCACAAGTGCAAATCCGGGTTCTGCTCCATCCCTGCGCCCCCGCAATGAATGCCCGCCCCGTTGAAACCAACAAACGCCGGGACGGGAGCGGCGCAGTGCCCGCAGGTCATCCGCCGCATTCCATGGGCAGTTCTGGCGGATCAATCCCCAGAAACTTCGCCGCTTCCACGGCCTTGCCGCATTGTGCCTCTTGATGGCTCTGTCGCATAGATCACGCGAGGTATTATTTTCTGAATCCAGTGTGTTATCTGGAGGGGATGAGCAGACCCATCCCCCGCCT
>SKWJ01000022.1 GCA_007128995.1 Paracoccaceae bacterium | reverse complement strand
TGCGCTGGCCGCGCAGGGTCGGGTCAAGGCGGTCGCGCAACCAGTCGCCCACCAGTGAGATCGATAGCGCCAGAAGAAAGATCAGCGTGCCGGGCAAGACAGTCAGCCACCAGGCATTCAAAAGCCGGTCGCGCCCCTCGCTCATGATCTGGCCAAGGCTGGTCATTGGTGGCTGCACGCCGAGGCCAAGAAAGCTGAGCGCCGTTTCCAGAAGAATGGTCAGCGGCAGATTGACGGTGAATTGCACAAGAATCACGTTGAACACATTGGGCAGGATATGCCGCAAATAGATCCGCGCGGCAGATGCCCCCAGAACGCGCTGCGCAGTAACATAGCCCTGTTGCTTGGCGGACAGGGTTGCCGCCCGCACAAGGCGCGCATAGGCTTCCCAGCCCGTGAAACCAATCAGCACCAGAAGCAGGACGAAACTGCTGTCGAACATCGCCAGCACGAACAACGCGACGATGATGATCGGCAGGGACAGCTGAACATCGACCCCGGTCATGATCGCTGCTTCGGTATACCCGCGCCGCGCAGCTGCGATCAGCCCCAGGAGCGACCCGAAAACCGCCCCGATCAATGTGCCCACCACCGCCACCAGCAGGGTGACCTGTGCGCCAACGGCCAGCCGCGCCACAAGATCGCGCCCGCGCGCATCTGTGCCCAGCAGATAGTCCGACCCGCTTCCGAACAGTCCCGGTGCTTCCAGCCGGTGCATCAGTGCGGTTTCGCGGTATCCATAGGGTGTCACAGACGTGCCAAAGAGTGCAAACAGAACAAACAGGACCAGAAAGCCCATTGACAACTTGACCACCAACGGGATCCCGCCATGGGACAATGTGCGCGCCTCAGCCATTCGCCCCTCCGCGCATGCGGGGATCGAGCAGGATATAGACCAGATCGACCAGCAGATTGGTGAGTGTCATGGTAAGTGCAACCATCAGAACGATGAATTGCAGCACTGCGATATCACGTGTCTCTACCGAGCGGATCAGAAGCTGACCTATGCCCGGCCAGGCGAAGACCTGTTCGGTCACCACTGCCCCTGCGACAATCCCGCCGAGGCTGAGCCCAAGCATGGTGACCACAGGGATGGCCGCATTCGGAACCGCGTGACGCAACAGGCGCCTTCGTCCGGGAACCCCGCGCGCGGCCAGCGCCGTCATGAAGGGCTTGTTCAGTGTCTCCAGCAGGGAAGACCGCGTAAACCGCGCGAAAGATCCCATTGCCGCCAGTCCGAGTGTTGCGGCAGGGGCCAGCAACTGTCCGACTGTGCGCGTGGCCCCTGATCCGCCGAAAAAGACGCCAAAGACCAGCGCGCCTGTCAGCACGACAAGCAGCCCGAAAAAGAAATTCGGCATCGCAAAGGCAAAGACGGAAAAGCCCATGACGAACCTGTCAATCAGCGAGTTGTGCCGCAGCGCCGCGATCATGCCCAACCCGACGCCCAGCCCCAGCGCAATGGCAAGCGCTGTCAGCCCCAAGAGCAGCGTTGCCGGCAAACGATCGAAAAAGAGGGATTGTGCGCTGCGTCCGGTATGGATCGAATAGCCGAAATCGCCCTGAAACAGACCCGAGATGTAGCGGATATATTGCGTGATCAGCGGTTGATCGAGGCCCAGTCGCTGGCGGTATTCCTCAACCACGGCAGGGGGCGCATCGGGCGGGGCGAGGGCCAGGGCCGGATCGCCGGACAGGCGGATGAAGATGAAAACCAGCGTGACCGCCACCAGAAGGGTGATGGCAGCGCGCAGGATCTTGAACAGGAAAATGCGTGTCATATTGCGTCTGCCGCGGTCACGTGTTGTGTGCCTGTCTGTCTGGCATTGCCCGGAATAGCCGCCAGCAAGCTGCGGGTGTAGGGGGCGGTGGGGGTGTCGAAAATCTGCTCCATCGGCCCTTGTTCGACCACGGACCCGCTGCGCATGACTGTGATCTCGTCGCAGATTGCGCTGGCGACGCGCAAGTCATGGGTCACGAACAGCATTGCAAAGCCAAGACGCTCTTGAAGATCCCGAAACAGCGCAAGGATCTGGGCCTGAATCGACACATCCAGCGCAGAGACAGCTTCATCTGCGATCAGGATGTCAGGTTGGGTCGCCAGGGCTCTGGCAATGCAGATGCGCTGGCGCTGGCCACCGGAAAATTCGTGCGGATAGCGGCGGTAGGCCTGTTCGCTCAGGCCGACATTCTCTAGCAATGCTTTCGCCCGGTCCTGTGCCGCTTTGGCCGAGGCGCCATGGATACGGGCGGCTTCTGCGACGGTATCGCCAATGCGTTGGCGGGGGTTAAGCGCTGTATAAGGGTCTTGCAAGACGATCTGAAGGCGCTGGCGGATGT
The DNA here is from genome assembly GCA_007128995.1 of Paracoccaceae bacterium. GTDB lineage: Bacteria > Pseudomonadota > Alphaproteobacteria > Rhodobacterales > Rhodobacteraceae > Roseinatronobacter. The sequence continues at coordinate 2,459 of SKWJ01000022.1, read as the reverse complement.
CACGCGGCAAACGGGTGCCCCATTGTGCCGTATCTGTTCCCTGAATGCGTACAGTCCCAGCATCGCGTGGTTCCAGATGCAGGAGCGCGCGCACCAGTGTCGATTTCCCAGAACCGCTTTCGCCCACAATGCCATGAGTCTGGCCGCGGCGCAGTGTCAGTGATACATCGCGCACTGCGGCAAGTTCGGTATGCCCGAACAGCCCCTTTGGTGTGCGGTATGTCACAGTGACGCCACACGCTTCCAGCACAGGTTCGGGCAGGGGCCGGGCGATCGGGCGCGGCGCGCGGCGGCGCGGCAGCGCTGCCAGTAATTTGCGGGTATACGGGTGGCTGGGGTTTGACAGGACCCGCGCCGCAGGGCCTTCCTCGACGGCGACACCGTGCTGCATGACAATCACATGATCGGCGATATCGGCGACCACGCCCAGATCATGGGTGATGAACAGCAATCCCGCCCCGCGTTCGCGCTGAAGCCCGCGGACCAGTCGCAGGATTTCGGCTTGGGTGGTCACATCCAGCGCGGTGGTCGGTTCATCCGCGATCAGCAGTTTGGGATCGAAGGCCAGCGCCATTGCAATGACGATCCGCTGCGCCTGTCCACCGGACACCTGATGCGGATAGGCGCGGTGGATGCGCTCTGGTTCGGGCAGTTGAACTGCGCGCAAGAGTTCAAGCGCGCGGGCACGCCGCGCAGCGCGCCCCCGCAAGCCATGGACAAGCAGTACTTCCTCGATCTGATCACCCACGCGCATGATCGGATCGAGGCTCGCGGTCGGTTCCTGAAAAATCATCCCGATCTCGCGTCCGCGCAGAGTTGGATCAAGAGGCGCCCCGTTGAAGCTGATGCTGCCAGCAACCTGACGCAGGGCGGCGGGCAGCAAGCCGAGAGCGGCCATGCCGGTTACAGATTTGCCCGACCCGCTTTCGCCCACAAGGCAGACGCATTCCCCCGCGGCAACGCGCAGCGACAGGTTGCGCACGGCATGCGCCCTGTCGCTGCCCTGCGGCAAGGCGATGGTGACATCGCTCAGCGCGAGAATTGGCATGTCGGCCATGTGCGCCTGTCAGTCGTTGAAGCTGACGAAGCGGTCATCGAACACGGTGACCTGCGTGCTGCCCGGATCGAACGACATGGTGTCCCGCATCGCGAAGCTTTGCACATTGCGCCACATATACAGCGCAGGTGTCACATCTTCCCATGCCGCCAGAAGATCACGATAGGCGGCATACCGATCCTCGAATTCTTCCGCGCGGGCGAACCGTGTGCCAGCTTCAAGAAATTCTTCTGTCGGCTCCCATGTGCGGTGGCTTGCGATCACGCGGTTGGACCCGGGGCCCCAGTCCAGCCAGAGCGGGCGGTATGGATCGCCGGTGAATTCTGATGACATGGACATGTTCAGCAGGTGGAACGGACGCTCATAGGCAAGGCCGAAATTGTCCAGAATGCGGATTTCGACATTTATCCCCAGATCGGCCCATTCCTCGACCATGAATTCGGCAGCTGTTTCGTAATTTGGGAAGAACCCTCGGACGATATGCCAGCGCAGGGTTTCGCCATTATAGCCGGACCGGGCCAGATATTCTGCTGCGCGCTCTGGGTCGTAGCCGTAGGTGGCTTCGCGGTCGGGGTCCTGATAGTCGCCATATTCGGGGAAATTGAAAGGTGTGGGCGTGTAAGTGCGATCATCCCAAAGGGCGCGCGCGATCGTGTCCATGTCGATGGCCATGACCATTGCCTTGCGCAGATCGGCATCCATGATCGGGTTGTCTTCCATCCCGTCAATATCAAGCGTGTTGAACGCGAACATCGGATAGTTTCCGACCTGACTGACAAGCAGGTCTATCCCGTCAGTTGCGGCGACCACATCGAACTGATCGGTCGGAATGCTGACGATCAGGTCATATTCCCCGGACACCAGACCGGCATAGCGTGTCGAATACTCGCCAACCACGCTCCATGTGATGCTGTCAAACAGGGGCGTGCTGCCCCAGTACTCATCAAAGGCTTCGGCAACCAGACGGGTCGACGGGTCGAACTCGACCACCTGATACTGCCCGGTCCCAATGGGGTTCTGGCCGAAAGCTTCTGTCCCGACTTCGGAATAATACCCCTGCGGCAACACAAATCCGATAGGCGTTGTCAGCCGGGCGATGAATGTTGCATCGGGAAACTCGGTTTCCAGTTCGACAGTGAAATCATCGATGGCTTCAACCCGCACCAGCCCGGCGGCGAAGCTTGCCCCGCGCGGTGCCATCGGGCTGTCACCCCAAAGCCGCTCTGCAGAGAGCGAAAATGTGACATCATGCGCCGTCATCGGGTCACCATTGTGAAAGGTCACGCCCTCGCGGATAGTCAGGGTCCAGACAGTGGGTGATGTGCGCTCCCATGCGGTTGCAAGCCCCGGGATCAATTCGGTGCCTTCCGGGTCCTCGTGGTAGTTGCGCTGCACAAGGGTT
>SKWJ01000006.1 GCA_007128995.1 Paracoccaceae bacterium | reverse complement strand
TTCGTTTCAGGTGCTGGACTGACCATGTCGCTTATGCTGGTCATGGCGGGTTGTTCTGATCTTTCCGGTTCCGCGCCGTTTTCTGGGAGTGCCAACACCGCCGAGGGCCAAGGTGTGCGAGGCGAGGTTGAAGATCCCGACACATTCGCGCGCCGCGAGGCCGGGCTCTGGGACGGTCGACCCTCGCTTGGCGGGTTATGGGTCGCCCATCCAGAGGCCCTGACGCCTGAGCGCGTCGTCATCCGCAACATCGAGAACGGACAAGAAACATTCGGCGCGCTGTTTCGGCGTGAAAGGCTCAATCCCGGTCCCAGCTTTCAGCTATCGGCAGAGGCCGCGACAGCGCTGGGAATACTGGCCGGGTCCCCGACCGAGATCGAAGTCATTGCGCTGCGGCAGACGCCACCGGCAGATGTAGAGATCGCTCCGTCACAAGACGAAGGGGCCGCGTCTGATGAGGATATCGCAGAGCCTGCACCCGACAACCCGGATATCGTTCCGGCCGCGGATTCTGTCGCACCCCGCGGGTTTTTCCGGCGGCTGTTCGGTCAGGATCAGGCCGCCCTGCACCAAGGCCCCGAGCAGCGCCAGGAGCTTGGCCTGACTGACCGAGTCGCGGGTCTGATGGCGCAGGCACATTCTGGTACAGGTCAGGGCGGAAACCTTGCGCCACGGGCGGCACTAGGCTTTAATGCCGAGCGCGATCAAAGACAGCTTTAAACACACTCGAACCACAAGGAAAAAAGGCATGCGGATGGGTTTTGGTCACGCCCTTGTCACCAGCACGATCATTTCTGTCACGGCAATGGCCGTGCCTGCACAAACTCAGGTGGTCGGCGGGTTCGAGCCGCGGGCCACGTCTGTCTATGTGCGCGATCTGACAACTGGGACGGTCCTTCTTGAACAGGCCGCGGATGTCCCCTTGCCGCCCGCGTCCATGTCCAAACTGATGACACTTCTGATGCTGTTTGAAGCCATCGAAGATGGCCGGATGACGCTTGAGACACCCTTCACCGTATCCGAGCGCGCCCATGCGATGGGGGGCTCTCGCATGTTTCTGGAAACACGCGACCGCCCAACCGCTCTTGACCTGATCCGTGGCATCGCCGTGCATTCGGGCAATGATGCAACCGTCGTGGTTGCCGAGGGGCTTGCCGGGACGGAAGAGGCCTTTGCGCAACTGGCCACCCGCCGCGCAAGAGAACTTGGCATGCGCAACACCACAATCGCCAATTCTTCGGGCTGGCCGCATCCCGATCATCTGATGTCAAAGCGCGACCTTGGAATCCTCGCTGAACATCTGATCACCAATTACCCGCAATATTATCCGTATCTTTCGGAACGCGAATTCACCTGGAACGGGATCACGCAGCCCAATCGCGTGCCACTTCTGAACGCAGGCATCGGCCTTGACGGGTTGAAAACAGGGTTCACTTCCGCTGCAGGCTATTCCCTGACCGGGTCTGTGCGACAGGGCGACCGGCGCATCGTGTTTGCGTTCGGTGGCCTTGGCAGCGAGCGCGAACGTATTCAGGAAGCCGAAGCGATCATCAACTGGGCCTTTCGCCAATTTGCCAAGGTCAGCATCGGTACAGCGGGTGATCTGATGGCGACGGCGCCAGTCTGGCTGGGCGAAACCTCAACTGTGCCGCTGGTCCTGGCCGACAGTGCCGACATTCTGGTCCCGGCGATCGGCGGACGCTCCTTCGAGGCGCGGGTGGTCTATGAAAGCCCCTTGCCAGCCCCGATCAGCGCCGGGGAAACGCTTGGACATCTGGTGATCTCGGTGCCTGACATGGGCGACACACGCCTGCCGCTTGTTGCGGGTGCAGATGTGGCGGAAGGCGGGTTTGCAGTCCGTGCACAGGCATCAGCCCAGCGTCTGATCAGCATGATCATTGGCAGCGCGCGCGAAGCGATGAACTGAGTATGCGCAAAGGCGGCAAATTCACGGACAGCAACAATGGCGCGCTTGTCAGTTTTGAAGGAATTGACGGATCAGGTAAATCGACACAGGCGCGCGCGCTGGCGCAAACCCTGCAAGATAGGGGCTATGATGTTGTTCTGACCCGCGAGCCTGGCGGCGCAGTGGGCGCAGAAGCCATCCGACGGCTGCTGGTCGAAGGCGATCCCGACAGGTGGTCTGCCGAAACAGAAATTCTGCTGTTCAACGCCGCCCGGCGCGACCATCTGGAGAAAACCATCCTGCCAGCGCTTGCATCGGGAAAGATAGTCATTACCGACCGGTTTGCCGATTCAACGCGCATCTATCAGGGCGCGGCACGCGCCAGCCTGCGCCCGCTGGTGGACAAGCTTCATGCACTGGTGATCGGGATCGAACCGGATCTGACATTCCTGATCGACATGAACCCGAAAGCCGCGCTGGCGCGCGGTTTGGCACGCCGCTCGGGCGAAGATCGGTTCGAAGAGCTGGGACTCGAATTTCAGGAACGCCTGCATCACGGGTTTCTGGATCTTGCCCGCGACAATCCGGGGCGCATCCGCGTGGTTGACGGCGCGCGGCCCGTGGCGGAAATCAGCACGGATGTGGCGCATCAGATGCAGGACTGGCTGAAGGCCCGGACGCCATGAGCGACCAGCCCGTTCCGGACCAGCTTGACGGCGCACCCCATCCCCGAGAGACGCCCGTGATCTTCGGACAAGACGATGCCGGGGGACGTTTCCTGCAGGCCTATAACTCGGGGCGGTTGCATCATGCCTGGTTGCTTGGCGGGCCGAAAGGCATTGGCAAGGCGACGCTTGCCTGGAAACTCGCGCGCTTTCTGCTGGCAAGCCCGATTGATACGGAAGGGCCTCTGCTTGGTCGGCCCCAACCCGATACACTGGATATCCCTGAAGATCATCCGGTCGCGCGCCGACTGCGCGCCGGTGCAGATGGCAGATTGCTGGTGATCCGACGGGGCTTGGATGACAAGGGGAACCTGCGTCGCGATATTACCGTTGATGTAATGCGCAAACTTCAGGGGTTCTTCGGGCTGAGCGCACCGGATGGCGGACGCCGTGTGGTGATCATTGATGCGGCAGACGAAATGAATGGCAACGCCGCGAATGCGTTGTTGAAGGCCCTTGAAGAACCGCCTGCGGATGCGACGCTTCTGCTTGTCTCGCATCAGCCATCCCGGCTTTTGCCAACGATCCGCTCGAGATGCCGGGACCTGCGTCTTGCACCGCTTGCAAAGCCGGATCTGGATGCCGCGCTTGCCCAGGCCGGCGTCAGTGCCGACAGCACGGCACTTGCCCAGCTGTCCGGTGGCTCTGTCGGCGCGGCGATTGCGCTCGCGCAAGGGGGCGGAGATGCGCTTTACACCAGCATCGTGCAACTGTTTCAATCCATTCCCCGCATGGACAGACAGCAGGCGATCAGACTTGCAGAAAGTGCAGCGGGAAAAGCCAATGATGCGCGCTTTGTCATGATCCTGACTCTGTTCGACCAGTTCTTTGCGCGTCTGGCGCGTTCCGGGATAACCGGCCCCCTAGCAGAAGCCGTTCCGGGCGAAGCAGCCCTTTTTGCGCGCATGGCGCCCGATGCAAATGCGGCGCGGGCATATGCCGGACTGGCTCAGCGCCTTGGTGCGCGCGCCAGACATGGCCGCGCAGTCAATCTTGACCCTGCCGCGCTGGTGCTTGATATGGTCTTGCAGACCGAAGAAGAGGCGCGCACGCATCTCTGAGTCTTCCAAAGCCGGAGAATACATGTCCTTGCCCAAGATTGTTGACAGTCACTGCCATCTCGACTTTCCGCAACTGTCGGAAGATCTGGACGCCGTCCTTGCGCGCGCGCGCGCCGCAGGGGTAACGCGGATGGTGACAATCTGTACGAAACTGCGCAATCTTCCGCAGGTTCAAGCGATCGCAGAGGCCCATGAGGGCGTTTTCTTCGCTGCGGGGACCCACCCGATGAGTGTTGCCGAAGAACCGATGGTCACTGTGGCCGAACTGGTAGGGCTGGCCGAGCATCCGAAAATGGTCGGGATCGGTGAGTCGGGACTGGACTATCACTACACCGCCGAGAGCAAGGCCGCCCAGCAGGAAAGCCTGCGCCTGCATATCGAGGCTGCGCGACAAGCAGATTTGCCGTTGATCATCCACGCCCGCGATGCTGATGATGATATGGCCCGCATTCTGACTGAAGAATATCGCGCAGGGCACTTCACCTGCGTTATGCATTGCTTCTCATCCGGTGCGGGTCTTGCCCGCGCGGCGCTTGATCTGGGGTTTTATCTCTCGATGTCGGGCATTGCGGCTTTTCCCAAAAGTGCCGCGCTGCGCGATATTTTCCGATCAGCACCACAAGACAGGATCCTGCTGGAAACCGATGCCCCCTATCTGGCCCCGCCGCCCTATCGTGGCAAACGCAATGAACCGGCCTATACTGTGCATACGGCTTTGGTTGGTGCAGAGCTGTTCGAAATGGATCCCGACGCCTTTGCCGCCCTGACCTCGGCAAATTTCGACCGACTGTTCAGAAAGGCTGCATGATGGCGGAATTGCGCGCGACGATCCTGGGCTGCGGCTCGTCCGGCGGGGTGCCACGCCTTGGTGGCCATTGGGGCGCCTGTGATCCTGATGAGCCTCGAAATATCCGTCGGCGGTGTTCGCTTCTGCTTGAACGGATCAGTGACAAGGGGCGAACGCAGGTTCTGATCGACACCTCGCCAGATATGCGCGCACAGCTTCTCGATGCCGGTATCGGGCGGCTTGATGCGGTGGTCTTCACACATTCACATGCCGACCATGTCCACGGGATCGACGATCTGCGCCAGTTGGTGTTCAACACGCGCCAGC
>SKWJ01000214.1 GCA_007128995.1 Paracoccaceae bacterium | reverse complement strand
CAGAAGCCAGCTTGAATCACGGCAAGAGCCTTCGGCCTTTGCCAGTGTTTCGTCTGGCGTCTGGACGCCGGGTTCCATCCGGATTGTGTATCCGATCGCTTCGGCGATCATCCGGTTCAGCATTACAAGGAAATCCACAGTGACCATAGGGTCGCGTGGGACACGGCGCAGGAACGCTTTCAACTGCGGACCGGCGGTTTCTGCGCGCCGGTAGATCACCAGATCGTCGGCCAGTTCGGCAGGGTAGTCAAATGGCCATGTCTGCGCACCTTCCTCTGTAAAGAAATCGAACGGATTGTAGACTGCCATGTCTGCAGTCAGATCCACCTCGATTTTCAGTTCACGGACAGGTTCCGGGAACACGAACCGCGCCAGCCAGTTACCATAGGGATCTTGCTGGTGGTTGACGAAATGCTTGCTGGGGCTGACCTTCAGGCTGTGTGCAATAACGCGCGTGCGCGAATGCGGCGCCGGTCGCAGGCGGATCACCTGCGGGCCAAGCATGACCGGGCGGTCATAGCTGTAACAGGTGAGGTGATAGATACTGGCGTGAATGCTCATTCGGTCCTGTCCATTATGTCAACTTCCAGTCTGACGTTATCGCTGAACGCCGCAAACACCCGTATTGTGGCGTGGGCTGCCGCCAAATTGTCGAGCGTCATGGCATAATTGCTTAATGTCACGGCATTTGAAAGGACGCTGTCGCATGAATATCGGTTCATGTCCCGCGCCTGAGGGCCGTGGCGCGGTGTGCAGGTCTGTTTTTGCACAGCCATTGTGCGGCCATGTGCGTTTTCATGCGCCGGCCGAAAGCGCAGATATCAGGTCATACATAACACAGGAGCAAGCTGATGTCTGCCAAACCCCGTATCGCCGTCATCGTGGGCACAACCCGCGATTCCCGATTTGGTGAAGTTCCCGCCGACTGGATTTTCTCTCGCGCAAAAGCGCGCGACGACTGGGAGGTTGAGAAAGTCGACCTCAAGGCATTCGATCTGCCGTTGTTCAACGAAGTTGCATCGAACGCCTGGGTTCCGACCGAAGACCCTGCCGCACGCAAGTGGCAGGAAACGATCGCGAAGTTTGATGGCTTCATTTTCGTGACACCTGAATACAACCGTTCAATCACCGGCGCACTGAAGAACGCGCTTGATCAGGCCTATGTCGAATGGAACCGCAAGGCATTCGGGATTGTCAGCTATGGATCGGTTGGGGGCACGCGCGCGGCAGAGCATCTGCGCACAATCGGGATCGAGCTACAGATGGCATCGACCAGATCGGCAGTTCATATTGGTGGTGGAGACTTTTTCAGCGTGCACCCGCTGGGTGGCGATCCCAAACCGATTGAAAGCATCGAAGGCTCTATCGGTGCCTCGGCGGATGCAATGCTGGAAGAACTCGACTGGTGGACCCGCGCCACAATGGCTGCCCGCGGCTGAAGTTGCGATGCCGAATGAAAAAGGGCGCAGTCACCTGCGCCCTTTCGAAATTTTTGTGAAATCTGCCGGTCAGAAGGTCCGACATTCTGCGAGTCATTCGTTGGTCGGACTGAATGTCTAGCTTTCCGGCGGAAATGGAACTTCCTCAACCCGCTCTGCCCTAGGCGCAGGCGCCCGGCTGGTGCTGACGATCCCGACGCTTGGCCCGATATCGAGCGTTCCGGTGCCAAATCCATACCCCAGGTCAACCCCGAAGAATGCATTCCGGCGCAGCGCAGCCACGCCGACTGTCGCGCGGAATTGCTGGCTGGCGAGCATGTAATCCAATCCGACAGAAGCGACGGTGCTGTTGCGTCGGTCACGATTGAAGGCGCGCAGGCCAACCCCGGTATCGACCTGAGCCCCGGCCCCGAAAGCGAAAGTGACACCCAAGCCCACTGCCGGATCTGCAACCGCTGGCGCGGACAGACCTAGAGGAATGGCGCAAGCGAGCGCCAGAAAGCGTTTGCTGCGAATGGTTTGGCTCATGGATACTCTCCCTTCTCACGACTGTAGATAGGACAGCACAGCATCGGTGCCGAGGTCAAGCGGAGCAGTAAAATTCTGGAGGAAAGCGGCTTGTTCCAGCCGCTATCAGCCCAAAGCCATGCTGACAGCCGATTCTGGCAACTCCTCATCGAAACAGCGCTGATAGAATTCAGCCACGGTCTGGCGCTCCAACTCGTCACATTTGTTGAGGAAGGACAACCTGAACGCGTAACCGACCGACCGGAAAATCCGTGCGTTCTCGGCCCAGTTGATCACGGTACGCGGCGACATGACCGTCGACAGGTCGCCATTCATGAAGGCCGTGCGGGTCAGATCTGCCACTGTCACCATTTGGCTTATCTCTTGCCGTCCCTTGGCCGTGTTATACGCCGGGTTCTTGGACAGCACGATTGCAGTTTCTGCATCGTGGCTCAGATAGTTCAGCGTGGCGACCAGCGACCAGCGGTCCATTTGTGCCTGATTGATTTGCTGCACCCCGTGATACAGCCCCGTCGTGTCGCCAAGTCCAACTGTGTTTGCGGTCGCGAATAACCTGAAGGATGGGTGCGGGGTGATAATCTCGTTCTGGTCCAGAAGGGTCAACTTGCCGTCATGTTCCAGCACGCGCTGGATGACGAACATCACATCCGGGCGCCCGGCATCATATTCATCGAAAACGATTGCCACAGGGTTGCGCAACGCCCAAGGCAGGATTCCTTCCTGAAACTCGGTCACCTGAGCGCCGTCCCGAAGCTTGATCGCATCCTTCCCGATCATGTCGATACGCGAAATGTGACTGTCGAGATTGACCCGCACGGACGGCCAGTTCAGCCGCGCTGCCACCTGTTCGATATGGGTTGATTTTCCGGTGCCATGATAGCCCTGAATCATGACACGCCGATTATAGGCAAAGCCCGCAAGGATCGCGAGTGTGGTGTCAGGGTCAAACTTGTAGGTCGGGTCCAGTGCGGGCACACGATCGCCTGGCTCGGCGAATGCCTTGACCTTCATATCCGAATCGATCCCGAACACATCCCGGACAGAGATGTCTTCGGTGGGTCTGTCTGCTGCCGTCATTGTGTCTTGTCCCGCTTAATAATCACTGTGCCCGCGTTTTAGATCGTGCCTGATGTGAAACATATCCGCCGCAGGTGCAAGGGAAAGGGCTTATTTCAGTGTCATGATCAGGGATTTCAGCCCATGAAAGGGGTAAATGTCGGCATAAACCGGCCTCTCAACCAGCGCGAGCGTTGGACAGCGCTCACAGAGCACGGCCAGCGCATGGCGCAGTTCCAGCCGTGCCAGCGGCGCGCCAAGGCAGAAATGCAGGCCAGCGCCAAATGCCAGATTCGGTTTGGCAACGCGCGCGGGCAGAAAGCTCTCGGGTGCTTCCCAATGTCGCGGGCACCGATTGGCCGCTCCCAGCAAGCAGGCGATTTCGGTCCCTTTCGGGATCAGCCGACCCATGACGTCAATATCCTCATAGGCCCAGCGGATGAACAGATGTAGCGGAGCGTCAAAGCGCAGACATTCTTCAACCAATGCTTCGGTCACGGGGGCTGCGCCATAGCGTTGCTGTTCAAGCAAGGTTTTGACTGCATTTCCAATGCTGTGGACTGTCGCTTCATGGCCGGCATTCAGCAGCAGGATACAGGTTGAGATCATCTCATCGGTGGACAGTTTTGCACCATCTTCCTCGGCGGCGATCAGATGGGTGATCAGGTCATCGCGCGGCGCGCTCCGGCGCGCGTCTATATAATCGCGCATGAAGGCCACAAATTCCACACTGGCAGAGGCCGCGCGATCTTCATCCGCGTGACTGCGGCCCACCTGATACATCGCGACCATTGCGTTTGACCATTTCAGCAAATCTGGTGCCATGCTCTCGGGCACCCCAAGCAGCCGCGCGATGATGCGGACAGGCAATGGCTGGGCAAAGTCCTGCAACAGATCAAACGGGTGGTCTGGAAATGCGTCGATCAGACTGTGTGCCAGGGCGTCAATCTCGGGCCCAAGGGCGGCGATCCGGCGCGAGGTGAAGGCTCGCAAGACGAGATTGCGCAAACGGGTATGGCGCGGAGGTTCCAGCTCCAGCATGGAATGGGCCTCGACCGCGTAGAAAGGCGCAAGATGGGGCGCAATCTCAGGTGGCGACAGGGGCACGCGGCCGAACCTTCGGTCCCGCAGGATAGCATTTGCCGCTGCAAAGCTAACAGCGCAGGGTTTGCCATACTCTTGCCAATGCACCAAAGGTGCCGTGGCGCGCATCCGATCATAGGTCGCGTAGGGGTTTTGGACAAATGTTGGTTCAAGCGGGTCTTGTGAGAAGATCGGCACGCCCTGAAGCATTTGGTCAGACCCGCGAGATTGCGTCAATGATCCTTGCCCATGACCGGACACCACGATGGAAGCTGTCGAGGTCGTATTTCTCGTTCGGGGAATGGATCTGATCATCATCTTTCGAGAACCCGATGAGCATAGAGTCCATTCCGAGGATCGACTTGAAGTAACCGGCAATCGGTATCGAACCGCCAGCGCCGACGAATGCAGCCGGGCGGGGCCATTCGGCGCTGAGGGCCTCGCGTGCGGCTTCGAATGCGGGATGGCCGGTTTCCATGACGGAAGCGGGCGACGCGCCGTGGTCGTGAAACTCCACTTCGCAATCCCCGGGGGTGCGCGCGCGCACGAATTCGCGGAACGCGTTGCGCAGCTTCAACGGGTCCTGTTTGCCAACAAGCCGGAAGCTGACCTTGGCCCGTGCCTGCGCAGGCAACACTGTCTTGAAACCTTCCCCTGTATATCCCGAGATCATACCGTTGATTTCGCAGGTTGGGCGTGCCCAGATCATTT
>SKWJ01000376.1 GCA_007128995.1 Paracoccaceae bacterium | reverse complement strand
AGAAACGGACAAGACTATTCTTGTCGGGAAAGGTGAGCGTCGCCTGCCCAACACCCTGTGCCTTGCAACACCCGGTTGGAAGGGCGAAACCCAGGTCATGCAAATGGATCTGGCGGGGTTCGCAATATCGGCTGGGTCGGCATGTTCTTCGGGGAAGATGCGGGCATCGGGGGTGCTGAAAGCGATGGGATTTGATGCGCAGACAGCCGCCTGTGCGATCCGCATTTCGCTTGGACCGCAAACCCGGCGCGAGGATGTGCTGCGCTTCGCGGATGCATGGTTGAAAGAATATCGTCGCTTCGCAGCGCGCGCAGCATGAACAGATGAAGAGGTCCGTTCGGGGCCACACAGGAAGAGGAAAGCACATGGCAGCATTGGATGAAATGAAAATGCGCGACGGAGTGGATCGCGAGACTGTCGAGACAGTGCAGTCCATGGCAGGGACCTACAAGCATGGCTGGGAAACCGATATCGAGATGGACTTCGCGCCCAAAGGGCTGAACGAAGACATTGTGAAACTGATCTCCAGCAAGAACAACGAGCCAGAATGGCTGCTGGAATGGCGGCTTCAGGCCTACCGGCGCTGGTTGACAATGGAAAGCCCGGACTGGGCCATGCTGGATATCGCGGAAATTGACTATCAGGAGCAGTATTACTACGCCAAACCGAAATCGATGGCGGAGAAGCCCAAGAGCCTTGATGACGTCGATCCAAAGCTCCTTGAGACTTATGAGAAACTGGGAATTCCGCTGAAGGAACAAATGTTGCTGGCCGGGGTCGAGGGGGCAGAGGAAGGGCGTAAGGTTGCAGTCGATGCGGTGTTCGACTCTGTTTCCTTGGGGACCACCTTCCAGAAGGAACTGGCCGCAGCTGGCGTGATTTTCTGTTCCATTTCCGAAGCGGTCGAGAAGCATCCCGAACTGGTGAAGCGATATCTCGGCTCGGTTGTGCCGCAGAATGACAATTATTTCGCAGCTCTGAACTCTGCGGTCTTTTCTGATGGGAGCTTTGTCTACATCCCCGCTGGCGTGCGCTGCCCAATGGAGTTGTCGACTTATTTTCGGATCAATGCAGAGAATACTGGCCAATTCGAGCGGACCCTGATCATTGCCGAAAAAGGATCATATGTCAGCTATCTCGAAGGCTGCACCGCGCCGAAGCGTGATACGTCGCAACTTCATGCCGCCGTGGTGGAGATTGTCGTTCTGGAAGATGCTGAAGTGAAGTACTCAACCGTCCAGAACTGGTTTCCCGGTGACGAGAACGGGAAAGGCGGGATCTATAATTTCGTAACCAAACGCGCCGATTGCCGGGAGGACCGCGCCAAGGTCAGTTGGACGCAAGTTGAAACTGGCAGCGCGATCACATGGAAATACCCGTCTTGCATCTTGCGTGGAGATGATACCCAGGGCGAGTTCTACTCGATCGCCATTGCGAATAACTGGCAACAGGCGGATACCGGCACGAAGATGGTGCATCTTGGAAAGAACTCGCGTTCGCGGATCGTGTCCAAGGGCATTTCCGCAGGTCAGGCCCAGAACACATATCGCGGGCTTGTGTCGATGCACCCCAAAGCTACCAACAGCCGCAACTATACCCAATGTGACAGCTTGCTGATCGGTGATAAATGCGGGGCTCACACTGTGCCCTATATCGAAGTTCGCAACGCCTCCAGCCGGGTCGAACACGAGGCGACGACCTCGAAGGTCGATGACGACCAGCTGTTCTATTGCCGTTCTCGCGGGATGGACGAAGAAGAAGCGGTCGCCCTGGTTGTCAACGGTTTCTGTAAGGAAGTGCTGCAGGAACTGCCGATGGAATTTGCCATGGAAGCGCAGGCTCTGGTCGCGATTTCTCTCGAAGGGTCAGTTGGCTGAGGCATTCAGACAGTGCCTACCCCGGCAATATGAAGATTTCCGGGGATGCGCTGGTGCGTAAGCCTGCATGAAAACCGAACAGTTAAGGATATAAAAATGCTGGAAATCAAAAACCTGCACGCCGAACTTGAAGAAGACTCAGAGGTAAAGATCCTCAAGGGAGTGTCGCTGAGTATCAAGCCGGGCGAAGTGCACGCCATCATGGGCCCCAATGGCTCTGGCAAGTCTACGCTGTCTTATGTGCTCTCCGGGCGTGATGGCTACGAGGTTACGGAAGGTTCTGCGACGCTCGACGGGGCCGACCTGTTGGAGATGGACCCTGAAGAGCGCGCGGCGGCCGGGCTTTTTCTGGCGTTCCAATACCCGGTCGAGATTCCCGGCGTGGGCAACATGACATTCCTTCGGACGGCCGTGAATGCGCAGCGCAAGGCGCGCGGCGAAGAAGAGCTGTCTGCAGGTGACTTCCTGAAAGTGATCCGGGCAAAAGCCAAAGATCTTCAGATCGACGCAGATATGCTGAAGCGCCCCGTCAATGTCGGGTTCTCGGGCGGCGAGAAGAAGCGCAACGAGATTCTGCAGATGGCGATGCTTGAACCCAAGATGTGCATCCTTGACGAGACGGATTCGGGTCTTGATGTGGATGCGATGAAACTCGTCTCGGATGGGGTGAATGCGCTGCGCGATGCAGGCCGCTCATTCCTAGTCATCACGCATTACCAAAGGCTTCTGGACCATATTGTGCCGGATGTGGTGCACATTCTGTCCGAAGGGCGGATCATCAAGACCGGCGGACCAGAGCTTGCGCTGGAAGTCGAGCGCAACGGTTATGCTGATCTGATGGCGGAGGCCAACCCATGATGCCGCGCGCGAAACTCAAGGCCCAGAAACGCGACGCGGCTGAAGTCTTGTTGAAGTCGCGCGCGGTGCCCGCGGGCGGCGCCTGGATTACCAAGGCGCGCCAAGCTGCACTGTCGCGCGTCTCGGAGATGGGGTTGCCGAACAAGCGCGATGAATACTGGCGCTACACCGATCCGCGGCGTCTGACAGATTCAGAGGGTCAGGCAGCGCGTTTGCATGACAGTCAGGGCGAATTGCCTGTCTTTGACAGGTTTGACCGTTTGAAGGTGGTGTTCGTCGATGGCGTATTTGATCCGGCGCAATCGGATCCCCTCGCCTTGGAAGGCGTCGAGATTGTGCCTTTGGCAGAGGCAGCGCAAACTGACCTGCACTGGGCGCGTGATCTTTATGGGACGCTTGAAGCGCGCGCACAAAGCCCGGTCGAGCG
Organism: Paracoccaceae bacterium; assembly: GCA_007128995.1. GTDB lineage: Bacteria > Pseudomonadota > Alphaproteobacteria > Rhodobacterales > Rhodobacteraceae > Roseinatronobacter. The sequence goes on along the minus strand of SKWJ01000376.1, from coordinate 1,665 downwards.
TGCCCTTGCAAGTCTGAACACGGCCTATGCAACGGAAGGCATGTTGATCCGCGTCACTGGTAAACCAACCAAGCCGATATCTCTGATATATCAGCGCAGTTCTGAGCAAGCCGATGCGATGGTGCATCATGTTGTCAGGGTAGAGGCCGGAGCCGTGGCGACGATACTCGAAAATGGCCCGATGGCAGCACGATTCAATCAGGTGATGGAGGTCGAGATTGCCGAGGGCGCGACATTCCATCATATTCGCGCGCAAGGCCGGGATCATGAGAGGGCAGGGGCGGCGCATCTGTTCGTTCGGGTTGGTGTGGACGCGCAGCTCAAATCTTTCACGCTGACTGCGAATGGCGCGCTTATCCGCAATGAGGCTGTAATCTGGCTCGACGGTGCGGATGGGTCGGCTCATATTGCCGGCGCGACTGTGGGCGATGGCGCATTCCATCATGATGACACGGTCTTCATCAATCATGCAGCACCCCGCTGTGAGAGCAGACAAGTGTTCAAGAAGGTGCTGCGCAGCGGGGCCGTGGGGGTGTTTCAGGGCAAGATCCTTGTCGATCAGATCGCGCAACTCACGGATGGTTACCAGATCAGCCAATCCCTGCTTTTGAATGAAGATGCGCAGTTTCTGGCAAAACCAGAGCTGGAAATCTATGCGGATGATGTGAAATGCAGCCATGGTTCGACCTCTGGCGAAATTGATCCGCATCAGCTTTTCTATCTGCGGGCGCGGGGCATACCGGAGGATCAGGCAAAGCTGCTGCTCGTTTTGTCATTTCTGGCCGAAGCGCTTGATGAAATTGCAGATACTGCTTATGCGGAAGATCTGCGAGAACGTCTTGAAGCCTGGCTCAGGCGCCGTGGCTGAACGGCGCGCCAAGCCACAATCATGACGCGACCGCGCCGCATGATTTGCGGCGCTGTTGCGTCAGAGGGTATAGCATGTCAGTGGTCCGAAATATCATCCGAACCTACAAGTCCCCCCGCAAGACGATCTCGGGGCTTATCGCGCAGGGACCGCGAGAGCCAGAGGTGCTGGTGTTTGCAATGCTGGCTTGTGGGCTGATCTTTGTCGCTCAATGGCCCGTGCTTTCCCGCGCTGCAGCGCTTGATCCATCGGTGACGTTTGAGCAACGCATGGGGGGCGCGCTCTTCGGGATCATGTTCATGCTGCCACTTCTGCTTTACGCGCTGGCCGGGCTCTTGCAACTGGCCTTGCGGCTTTTTTCTGCAAAGGTCATTGGTCTTCATGTGCGGCTTGTTCTGTTCTGGTCCTTGCTATCGGTGACCCCGCTGATGCTGGCGCAGGGGGGGCTGTCGGCTTTTCTCGGCGCAACGTCAGCTGTCATGGTTTTCGGGTTTGTGGTTGCAGGGGTATTTCTTTACATACTGGGCGCGGGTGTTCTCGAGCTGGTACGAGCCCGGACAGAGAGTGCCGCGTAACGCCTTGTTTCGAAGGAACAGTCTGATGGAATTGAATGTCGCCACTGTCAGCGCACTGGTGCGCCTTTCCCTGACAAGACCCCGCGCCGCGGCGGAACGTATCCTGGCGATGAACGTCCCAGACGACGCGCGCTGGCTTGGCTTTGTGATCGTGGTGGTGCTCTCGGTTCTGGTTGGTCAGGTCTCTGTGCTGCTGATGGGCGAGGATGGGTTCCAGGAGTT
>SKWJ01000411.1 GCA_007128995.1 Paracoccaceae bacterium | reverse complement strand
GCCCTGCCCTTTCTTGTGCTTGGTCTGCTTGCGGTTCTCATTGCGGCATCGGTCTGGTGGGTGACGCGTCCCGGCCCGTTGCTGATTCAGGGCGAAGTGGCCGCGCCACGCGTAGATGTATCCGCCCGTATTTCCGGCCGCGTGACCGCTCTGGGCGCGGAACTTGGCGATCGGGTCGCATCTGGGCAGATATTGGCAGAGCTGGCAAATCCGCAACTTGTAACCGGCCATGCGGCTGCTGCCTCGGGTCTTGAGGTGGCGCGCGCCTCGCAAATTGCGGCTGGGTCAACCCGACCGGAAATGATCCGCGCGCGCGAAGCCGAACTGGCCGCTGCACAAGCTGATCTGCGCCTGACAGAGGAACAGGTTGCCCGCGATACCGGACTGGGAGAACGCGGTCTGCGCCCGCAGGCAGCGGTTGATCAAAGCATCCGCAATGTCGATACGGCCAGCCGACGTGTCGAAGCGGCCGAAGCGCAGCTTGATCTGGCGCGCGCCGGGGCCTCGCCAGAGGAACGTGCTGTTGCTGCCGCGCAGGTTGCGCAGGCCGAAGCCACGCTTGCCCAGCGCCAGGCGGATCTGGACGAGTTGACCATCTTCGCGCCGCTGGACGGCGAGATCTCTGCCCGGATGGTCGAGTTGGGCGAAAACGTGGCCCCCGGCGCACCGCTCTTCACGATCGTCGATCTTGAACAGGCCTGGTTCACCTTCAATCTGCGCGAGGATCTGCTCTCCGGGCTTGAAGTGGGCGATACGCTGGCCATTCAGGTTCCCGCACTCGGCACCAATGTTCAGGCCCGGGTTACCCTGATCAACGTGCAGGGCCAGTTCGCAAACTGGCGGGCCACAAGGGCCACCGGTGATTTCGACCTGCGCAGCTTCGAGGTGCGCGCCCGCCCCGTTGATCCTGTCGCCGGTCTGCGCCCCGGCATGTCGGCGCTGATCTCGCTGGATCGATAAACCATGCTGGCGGTCATGCTGCGCGAGGTTCGGATGCTGGTGACCAGCCCAACGCTGGCAGGGCTGGTGGTGGTGCTGCCGCTTCTGATGCTCTTGATCCTCGGCGCAGTTTTCCGCGCCGGTATCCCTGTCGGCTTGCCGATTGCGGTGGTCGATCATGATCGCTCTGACCTGTCGCGCAGCCTTGTGCGCATGCTGGACGCCGCCCCGGAAACGCGCGTCGCGCATCATGCCCTCTCCCTGTCCGAGGCACAAAAACTGATCGTGTCAGGCGATGTGCGCGGCGCCGTCTATCTGCCGCAAGGGCTGGAGCGCGAGATCCTCCGTGGCGAACGCCCCGAGATTGTCACTTTCTACGACAACCAGCATATGAGCACCGGCTCGCTTGTGGCGCGCGGCGCACGCAATGCCATCGATACCGCGCTTGCCGGGCTGCGTCTGTCTGTGCGGCAAGGTCAGGGAGAAGCGCCAGTACAGGCCGCTGTCAGCGTGAACCCAATTCCGCTGCAGGCCCATGCCCTGTTCAACCCTGCCTTTGACTATGTGCATTTCCTGCTTGCCGCGCTGGTGCCGACAGTCTTGCAGATCATCGCCGCCGCCGCGACCGCCTATGCCCTATCGCTGGATTTCGGCACCCAGTGCGATCGGCAGGCACTGGGCCGGATGGCTGGCGGCATGGTCCCGGCCCTGCTGGGAAAGATCCTGCCCTACACATTCGTATTTCTGCTGATCCTTGGCCTGTCGGATATCGCGCTTTATGGCTGGCTTGGCGTTCCGCTGCGCGGCTCGCTTCTGCTGATGGGTGCGGGCGCAGCAGCGTTCATTCTGGCGGTCCAGTTGATCGGGGCACTTGCCTTTGTGCTCACCCGCGACATGGGGCGCGCGGCCAGTATCATCGCAGTCATCACAGCGCCCGCTTTCGGGTTCATGGGGGTTGGCTTCCCGCGAGAGGCCATGTCGCCGCTGGCACAGGTCTGGGGCGCCATGATCCCCGGCACCTGGTATGTCGAACTGCGCATAGACCAGTCGCTCCGCGCCACACCGTTCGAGATTTCCATCACCTCCGTGCTTTGGCTTCTGGTGATTGCCGGGGTGTTGATGCTGCTGGTGCTCGCGCAGGTGCTGCGAATCGGGCGCACAGAAAGGGCTGCGAAATGAGCGCGTTTATAAACGCAGCCCGCGCCGAATTGCGCGGTATCTTTGCGGATCAGCAGGTGCGGCTGATAATGATCGCAGCACTGGTCATCTATGCACTGATCTATCCTTTTCCCTACCGAGCCGAACTCTTGCGCGATATTCCGGTGGTTCTGGTCGATCTTGATCGCTCCTCCAGTTCGGCAGAGCTGGCACGGCGTGTCACGTCATCCGAGGCCGTGACCCTCGCGCAGGACGCCCCCGACATGATAACCGCAACGCGTCTGGTTCAGGCCCGACAAGCCTATGGTGTGCTGCTGATCCCAGAGGGCTTCGAGCGCGATCTTCTGCGCGGCCGTCAAAGCCCGGTCGCAATTTATGCCGATGCGAGTTACTTTCTGATGTATCAGCGCGTCATGCAGGGCGCTGCCGTGCCACTTCGCCAGATGGGCGCAGAGGTCGAGATGGGGCGACTGATCGCGCAGGGCACCATGCCCGATGTGGCACGGGCACAGGTCAGCCCTGCCCAACAGATCGAAGTTCCCCTGTTCAACCCGGCTGCAGGCTATGCCACCTATGTCCTTCCGGCGGCCTTTGTGCTGATCTTGCAGCAGACGATGCTGATGGGGCTTGCACTGGTGGCGACGCGGCGACAAACAGGCACAGGCCATCCGGTCTGGAATGTGCTGGGCCGCATGGCTGTCTGGACCGCTCTCTACACCGCTTTACTGCCCCTCTATCTGATCCTTCTGCCAGCCCTTTATGATCTGCCCTTCCTTGGCAGTCCGGCTGCAATTCTGGTTCTGGGGCTGCCCTTCATTCTGGCAACCGGGCTGCTGGCGCAATGCGTTGCGGCGCTGTTCCGACGCGGCGAGGTCGTGCAGGTCGTCTTGCTGGCGCTGGGGCTGCCGTTCTTTTTCCTTTCGGGGTTCGCCTGGCCGCTCGAGGCCATTCCAGATCATCTGAACTGGATCGCCCAACTCATTCCATCGACCGCCGCCATTGACGCAGTTGTGCGCCATGGTCAGATGGGCGCAGAGCTGTCAGACATCCAGCACAGGCTATGGCAGCTCTGGGGGCTGGTCGGTGTCTTTGGCGCGCTGGTCATCTTGCTCGAGACACGTCAGCAAGCCGCATCCGCGTCAGACCCCGCACAACAGTCGTGAACAGGTCGGATCGGCGCAGATGTGGCAAGGGCCTGTGCTGTGCAAAGCGCAGCCCTGCCCCATTGGATGAACGTGATCGCATCCTTGACCAAGGCAGGATCGTCGCCCGCATCCAGAGGGTCAATCACCCCGTCACACAGCAGACTCCCAACTTGCCGGGTATCGTTTCCCAAACAGTTCAGAAGTTGCATTTCGGGTTCCCTATGGGCTTATGTGAACAGAAAAGACAGCGTCAGGATCAGCCCTAACAGGGCAATGCCCAGTCGCATTGGTGCCTCAGGCAGCACCCCGGAAAGCAACCCTCCCAGATAGCCGCCGACCAACCCGCCAAGCAGCACGACCCCTGCCGCCGGAAGATGCACAAGACCTGACAGCAGCAACGGCACAACTGCGGTGGTATTGATTGCAGTGGCGATTGCATTCTTCTCGGTATTGGCATCTCTGATCGAGGTGATGCCCGAAAGGGTCAGCACTGCAATGATCAGAAACCCCATCCCCGCGCCGAAGAATCCGCCATAGAGACCCGTCGCAAACAACAACATCCCTGCAGCCCGCCCCCGGTTCGCTGGCACAAGCAGGCGCGCGGCCAGAACCGCAGTCCGATTTCCCAGCGCGATGATAACCACGGCGGCAACAAGAACAAACGGGATCACGGCCATGAAGGCCCGCTCCGTGGAAACGATCAGCAACAGCGCCCCCATAAACGCACCGGCAACTGCCGGCAGCATGCGGCGCAAAAGCCCGATGCCCTGATGCGCAATCCGGTGACGGTGCAGCCAGACAGCGGGCAGCTGTGCCGGCCAGAGCGCCACAGTGCCGGTCGCGTTCGCAACGATCGGGGGCAGGCCCGATGCAAGCAGGATCGGGAAGACAAAGAGCTTCGCCCCACCCGCGAGAGAATTGACAATCCCTCCGACCACCCCTGCCCCCAGGAACAGTGCAATCTCTGCCCAGGTCACGCTGCACTGTGTCCCCTGCTGCCGTGCCCAGCAGTCGCAGCGTCACCGGCCGCGAAATCCTCGGACAGGTTCTTGGCGGTCGCGCTGCAAGGCGCTTCGGTCAGATCACAGGCCGCGGAAATGCCACGCCGAAGCGCCTGACAGGCCGCATCCGTCAGGGTGTCACCACCGACATGTTTCAGCGATGTTGCAGACTGCGCCTGATCGGTCATGTCGCCCTCAGTCATTCATGGTCTGTCATCCTTGCCACGAAACAACTGGTTTGACAAATTTAATGATAGATGTATTTTTATTTTATCGATAATATTAGAAAGCCTCGACAATGAAACTGGTGACCTTCCTGACTCATGGCGAAACCGCCGCTGGCTATCTTGATGGGGAAGACGTGGTTGTCTGCGCCTCTGGGGCAGGCGCCAGACATGCCATTCTCGATATCGTCGAAGGGGGCAGTGCTGCTGTTGCGAAATGGGCTGCAAAATCGGATGCACCGCGCGTCCCGCTGTCATCGGTGACACTGATCGCACCTGTTCCAGAACCACGGCGCGACATTTTTTGTGTCGGGAAGAATTATTCCGCCCATGCAGCCGAGTTCCACTCCAGCGGGTTTGATTC
>SKWJ01000497.1 GCA_007128995.1 Paracoccaceae bacterium | reverse complement strand
GGCATTGCGCCCGATCGCGGCCATGCCCGAAGATGTTCCTCTCCGCAGTCGCGCTCGCAGCAACCGTATTGTTCTGGCTCTGAATATCAATGAATCCGGAGCCTAGCAGGAACCGGCGGTTGTGGTATCACGTAACAAGCCGCTTGGGTAAGAGTGCGTGACAAGGTGACGGCTGCGCGACGCTTCAGGGATCACCGCGCTGGTTCCGACGACCGGGCTTCGATCTCGCTGCACCTTCCGCAGCATCCGAGCGCCTGCCGCGGAACCAGCGCTTCACGATAACCGGTTGTCATAAATATCCGGATCATCGTCCCCGCGCGTAACAGGGACGGGGTTCAAGCCGAACCACGCCGAGTGCCCCAGATCAACATATTGCGCGGCGAGGTCTGCCGAATTCGTGCTTCCGGCGACGATCCCGCGCCAGTCGTCCGATCCGCCGGTCGAGAAATGTGCTCGATCGGCGGGCAGTCGGAAACCGACACCGTTGCAGACCTCGTCTTTCAAAATCGCCATCAAGACCCCGGGCGCCGGGCGTAAGGTGCGCCAGGCCGGCGTGCCGAAGTCTTCGCGTACCTCGTCGGATGTCGGATCGATGAATTCTTTCGGACTAAGGAAACGGACTTCCATGTCCGGCCATGCCGTGACCGCGTCGGAGCGCAGCAATACACCGAACGCTCCGCGCCCCTGCGCGCCGCGATCGCCCGCGAACACGCGTAAAAGGCTGTCGATCGTTGAAGAAATGGTGTCGGATGCGTCACGCGAGGGACGGGTCGCCATGGCTGCCGACACCGCCCCTTCGACGAGTGCACGGATCCATCTCGTGTCCAGCCGGAAGTACCTCAGCGAGTTCGGCGGCAGCATCCGTGGATCGGGCACCAGATAGCGGAACGGCACCGTCTCGAGCCCTGCCATCCCGGCGAGAAATGCCTCGGGAAAGGGCCGGTCCAGCCTTGGCGGACGGGCGGGCAGACCGGCGAGCGCCGCATGCTCGTCGCGCGAGACCGTGGCGCGCCTGCACCCCGAGATCCAGGAAGTGAGGTCCCGCATGAAGGCCATGTCCGACAAGGCCAGCAGGCGTCCCAGTTCGGTCGCCGCGAAGAGCGATATGTCCTCGACCCCGGTCAGCTCCTTCGGGCTGACGCGGGACCTCCTCGTATCCGCGACATGATCGCCGGGTTCAGCCGAGCAGAGCGGTCCGCGATACCAGGCGACGTCCTGCGCCCCAGATGCCTTGTGATGTTCCAGCGGAACGTATCCGGCATCAAGGCATGCCGCCTGCGCTAACTGCCAGGTTTCTTCCCCGGACGGTGTCTGCCAGACCATCCGCAGCGGCCGCGTGTCGAGAACGTCGGCCGAGAACATGCGCTCGAAATCGATCGCCTTTCGGGTTGCGTTCGCCTTTTCATCTTCGGCAGTGAAGCGCCAGGAATGCAGCACCCGCAGCGTCTGCTCTTCGCCGGGCTCCTTCAGGTCGTGCAGCGACACAAGATAGACGTTGTGCATCTGTCCGGGCTCAGCGGCGCGGCTCGCCAGCAGGCAGGATCGTGTGCCTTGCGACGTTTCCTGCACATGCGCGAGGACGCTGAACGACGCGCGGTCGGGCACGATCACGCCGGAGAGTGTCGCGGGGATCGTGATGGTCCGACATGCGCCACCCCCTGGAGCGGGTGCCGTTCCGTCGGCAAGGCCCCCGCCATTTGCGCCGTTGTCCTGCCTGATGCCATCGATCTCGTCGCCGATTGCCAGCAAAAGGCCCAGCCAGGGCTGGGGACTTGTGCCCGCGCCAACCGGTTGATCGTGGAGCCAGGGCAGGGCAGGGTTGGTCAGGGTGACATGCGGAACGACGTCCTCGAACGCACCGCATGCGCCCGCCGGCGGATACATGGCCTGCACATCGCCTGGTGCCAGGGCGCGGGACGGCGCGGCAAGGCGGAACTTCAGGGTCTGTTCGAAGCGGTCGGGCAAGGTCTGCGGCTGCCCGGATGACGCGGGGGCGGTGCTGCCGCCTGCCACGTCCTGGCGGACACGCAGCGTGTAGACGGTATCCCCGACCGGCAGTTCGGGCTTGCAGTGTTCGAGGAATGTCAATGTCAGTCTAGCCATGGCGCGGGTCTCCTGACGCTATCATGCCGTATGGCCTGCAATCAGGCCCTCGAGCGATTGCCGCAGGCTGCGAAGGTCGTCCGCATTCAGCTCGGCCGCGGGAAACGCCGGCGTTCCCGGCATCGGGATAACCACCTTCAGGCATCTGCGCCGGTCTGCTTGGACGCCGGACTGCGTGTGGCCGGGCGCGTCCTTCTCCGCTCCCGCCTGCGGCTTCAGACGCAGCCCCACGGGAACATTCCTGATGCTTTGCGGGCCATTCACGTCGGGCGTCCCGATCATGCGGACACCCTGGAAGACGTTCGGGGTACATTTTTCCCACAATGCGGTCGGCACCGGACCGGTGACAACCTCGGCGGCAAGCGGTGGGGGCGCATCGTCCGATGCACGGGGCAGCGCGGGCTCGAGGGTCACGTGCAACGTGCTGCTCCAGCGGTCGAACCCGCAGGGCCGGACACCGATCGCCGCGACCTCTTCCTTGTCGAAGCCTTCCACCGTGCTCCCCAGCACGTTCAGAAGGCCAAAAGGGGCCAGCGTCTGTATAGATATCTCGAAGGTGTGCGGATCTAGCATGAGGATGTCCTCGTCGGCCCCTGCGTCCGCGCCCGCGCCAGAAGCCCCCTTGCCGCCATTCGCCAGCGTCCCGGCAACGGCGCGCATCGAGATCGGATCGGGCGGCAGCAACTGCTCGAGGAATGTCTCGAACCTGATGGCCACCGCCTTGCGGGGTGCCGTGTTGTAGTCGATCTGGAAGGCGACCTCGAAGCCGACGACGGTGACGCTCACATGCGCGCGCATCGCGAATTCGGGACCCCAGATATGAAGCTCGGCCGAGGCGTGGAAATCAATCTGATGCGTGCCGAAGAAATTGTAGGTGAAGGTCGCGCTGACCTGGACGTGCACCTTGGCGTCGTAATGCACGGGGCTCCATCCGAACAGGAAATCGGCCCGTGCCGAAAGGGAGGCATGGATACGGCCGACCGAGATGTCAGCGTCGTAGGTCGCTTCGAGGGATGCGCCCGCCATGGCGGCCGAGCCGGTCAGCGCCAGATAGGCGCTGCCCTTGATTGTCAGCGCGCGGCTGACCGACCAGTTGAGCGTGACTCGCGACGCGACGGGCTCGTACGGCTTGCGCACATAATCCGGGTGATATCCCCCGATCGTCAGGACGAAATCCCCTTGCGACGGACCGGCCCCGCCAGTGCGGTCGGCCTCGGTCGGGGCCAGCCAGGCGCGGAAGGCCATCTCTCCATGCGGACGGCAGCGCCGGTCGAAGATGAAGGAATCGTCGCTGAGCCCGGCCTTGACATCGAGGAGGCCTTCTTCCGGCACGAAGGAGGCCGACCAGAGCAGGCGGACATGGGCGACAGGCAGACCCTTGCCGTCTATGGGAAGGTCAAGCGTCGAGACGCCGACCAGATCCAGTTCCACCCGGTCCGCCAGTTTCAGGATCGCCAGCGCGAAGCTGTCGATCATCTTGAAGCTGGTGAACGACAGGCCGAGCGCCAGAAAATGCGCCCCCACCTTCGGCTCGAAGGCCCGGCCAAGCGCCGCGGGCCCCTCTATGGCGTGGCCGCCGGGCAGGAGGGGGCTGACCAGGGCGAAATCGGGAATGTCGGCAAGCTCGGGCTTGTGGATGGCGCGATTGTATCCGAACCCCGCCGCGATCCCCGTGACGAAGAAGCAGGGCGGGCCGCCAAAAGGCGCCTCGATGACGGCATAGGCCACCAGCGAGGGCTTTTCGTCGACGGTGCGGTAATCGCCCTCGATGACGAGGGTCAGGTCCTCGGCGCGGAGCAGAAGCTCTCCGGCGAACCCGGTCGGCGTCTGTAACAGGGCGCCGCCCACCTCGATATCGCCGTTGCGAAAGTCGATGCCGAGGCCGTCGAGCGAAAGCTTGGGCGCGAACCGCGACAGGGGGCCCGTGATTCGCAGGCCGTCAAGGGCGATCTCGAGGCCCTCCGCCTCAAGCGCGGCATCGAGAAGCGCGCTCAGATGGACGTCGTCGTCCTTCATCTCTACGGCAGCGCCGATGCGTCGCAGGCGGATCGGGCCGAAGGCACGCTGGATCTCGATCCAACGGGCCCCGGCCGCGTCACTGACGCGGGCCTGCGGGGGCGGCGCATCGTTGTCGTCCCGTTTCGGCAGGTCGACATCCTGCGGATTGTCGAACGTGTTCGCGCCGCTGAGGTCCACGCGCTTGAGGTCGAACCGGTCCTCGCCCAGTTTTGCGCGCACCATCAGCGACAGGCCCTCGCCGGCCGGCAGGTGAAAGCCGTGGCGCTCGATGACCGGGCCGACCAGCGCGGGCATCTCCTTGCCGGACAGGTAGGCGAGATCGACGTTGACCGAGATGTCCGACAGCCCGTCAAGCGACTCCCGCAACAGTTCGAGCTCCGCAGGCAGGGTAATCTTGCTCAGATCGAGGCCGCCCGCGATCTCCATCCCCAGCGCCGACGTCTCGATCCCGTCTTCGGACACATGCGCGAGATACGCCGCTTGAATGCTGAACTTCGCGGTCTCGACCCTGCGCGCGAAGTCCTTCGAAAGGTTCAGGTTCCGGGCGAGCGAGGCGAGGCTGAGATAGGGCGGCTTGTCGTCTTCGTTGGTCTCGGCCGTGGTTTCGCGAAAGGCTCCGACCAGCGCGCCCGCATCCGCGGCTGCGTCGCGGAGGATATCGAGGTCGAATTCAAGCCTGGGGCCTTTATCGAAGTCGAGGAGAAGAACGCCTTCGAACCGGCCGGAGAAACCTT
>SKWJ01000198.1 GCA_007128995.1 Paracoccaceae bacterium | reverse complement strand
ATTGGGCCCAAGCAGCCCAAAGATACTGCCCGAAGGGATGGACAGATCCACATTGGACAATGCAGTCTTGGCAGGCGCGCCTTTCTGCGCGGCATAAGTCTTGTGAAGCCCCTTGATCTCGATTGCGTAGTCCAACACCAGTTACCTCTCGATTATCCGGCAGGTTGCCGGGCATGGCCCGTCGGCAAGCCTGCACATTCTGTATTCACGATCAGGCTGCGTTTCGTGGCTCTTGTTCTGCGCGCCAAATTCACTATGCTTTGCCACGATCTATCTCACCCTGCCACTGGCGACAAGGACAGCACCCGACATGACGCCCGACCCTTCCCTGCCTGCCCCCGAAACCGAGATCGTGACAACCATGCGTGTCTGCTGCGATGGTGGCGAAGGCGCATTGGGCCATCCGCGCGTCTGGCTATCAGTGTCGCATGAAACAGGGATGGTCGAATGCCCATATTGTGACAAGCGATTCATCCATCGTGACTTTTCCGATGATGCTGCCGCCTGAAGGTGCAATGCCACAAGCACTTGGGCAGGAAAAATCGCTATTGTGCGGGTAATCCCACTGATTGCCTGACTGATTGAAATTCCCTTGCCCGACATATCGGGCAAAGACGGATCAAGCATTAGGGGCGCGTATCATGACCTTCGCGAAAGGCAGTCATCTGCATCTGATCGACGGTTCGGCCTATATCTTTCGGGCCTATCATGCGTTGCCGCCGTTAACGCGCAAATCAGACGGCTTGCCGGTTGGGGCAGTGGCCGGCTTTTGCAACATGCTTTGGCGCTATCTGGGCGAAAATGGTGCCAGCAGCGACGCCCCCACACATGCAGCCGTCATCTTCGATCATTCCTCCAAGACCTTCCGCAACCAGATTTATGATCTGTACAAGGCGAACCGGCCAGAGCCCCCAGAAGACCTGCGCCCGCAATTTCCCCTCACACGTCAGGCAAGCCGGGCCTTCAACCTTGCGACCTTCGAGGTAGAGGATTTCGAAGCTGATGACATCATCGCAACACTGGCCCGCAAGGCCCGTGAAGCGGGCGGCCGCGTCACCATCATCTCTTCTGACAAGGATCTCATGCAGCTGGTGGGCGGTGGGGTCGAAATGCTTGATGCGATGAAAAACAAGCTGATCGGCGTTGACGAAGTCCGCGAGAAATTCGGTGTCGGCCCGGAGAGGGTTGTCGATGTCCAGGCGCTTGCTGGCGATTCTGTGGACAATGTCCCGGGCGCACCGGGGATCGGGGTCAAGACAGCGGCACTGCTGATCAATGAATATGGCGATCTGGAAACTCTTTTGTCCCGCGCAGATGAAGTAAAGCAGCCAAAACGCCGGGCCGCACTGATCGATAATGCCGAGCTTATCCGCATCTCAAAGAAGCTTGTCTTGCTGGACGACCAGACACCGCTTGATTTCGGGCTGGACGATCTGGAAGTGCGCGCCCCGGAACCCGAAGCGTTGCTGGGCTTTCTGAACGAAATGGAATTTCGCACCCTCACCCGGCGTGTCGCCGAACATTTCGGACAGGAACCCCCGGCCCTGCCAGACATAACCCGCACGTCTGAAACAGTGACCGCTGACACGCCGGAACAGCCATCATTTGAAGCGTCGGACTATATATGTATCCGCGACAGTGCCACGCTGAAGGCGTGGATCACCGAGATAGAAGAGATCGGCCATGTCGCAATAGATACCGAGACGACCAGCCTCGATGAAATGCGCGCCGAGCTTGTGGGGATTTCGCTCTGCGTCACGCCCGGCAAGGCGGCCTATATTCCGTTGCAGCATCGTGCTGGCGGGGGGGATCTGTTCGGCAGCACGCAGCTTGCAGAAGGACAACTCCCCCTGACCGAGGCGCTGGCCCTTCTCAAGCCGATCCTTGAAGACCCGAGCATCCTCAAGATCGGGCAGAACATGAAATATGACGCCAAGATCCTTGCAAACCTCGGGCTGACCATAGACCCGATAGATGACACGATGCTGATGTCCTACGCCCTTCATGGCGGGCTGCATGGGCATGGGATGGACGCGCTGTCTGACAGATATCTCAACCATCAGCCGATCAGCATAAAATCGCTTCTGGGCAGCGGCAAGTCGGCCATCACCTTCGATATGGTTCCAATAGACGAGGCGACAGCCTACGCCGCCGAAGACGCGGATATCACGCTGCGCCTTTGGCAAATGTTCAAACCGCGCCTTCATGCCGCGCAGGTCACGCGTGTCTACGAAACGCTTGAGCGGCCACTTGTTCCGGTGCTGGCACAGATGGAGCGTCACGGGATCAAGGTCGATCGCGATGCACTGTCGCGCATGTCGAATGCCTTTGCGCAGAAAATGGCCGGGCTGGAAGCAGAAATCCACGAACTGGCTGGCGAGCGCTTCAATGTGGGCAGTCCGAAACAGCTGGGCGAAATCCTCTTTGACAAGATGAGCCTTGCCGGGGGCAAGAAAGGCAAGACCGGCGCCTATGCCACCGGCGCCGATGTTTTGGAGGATCTGGCCGCAGAAGGCCACGATCTTCCCGCCCGTGTTCTGGACTGGCGCCAGTTGTCCAAGCTGAAATCGACCTATACCGACGCGCTTCAGGATCACATTCATCCTGAAACCGGTCGGGTGCATACATCTTACGTGATTACCGGCGCGGTCACCGGGCGGCTGTCCTCGACAGACCCGAACTTGCAGAATATCCCGATCCGCAGCGAAGAAGGCCGCCGCATCCGCACGGCGTTCGTGGCAGAACCCGGCAACCGGCTGGTCGCACTGGATTACAGCCAGATCGAATTGCGCATCCTTGCGCATATTGCGGGCATCGACAGCCTGAAATCGGCCTTCCGCGCCGGGCACGACATTCATGCCATGACCGCGTCGGAAATGTTCGGCGTTCCGATGGAAGAGATGACCCCGGAAGTGCGCCGGCGCGCCAAGGCGATCAATTTCGGTGTGATCTACGGGATTTCAGGCTTCGGACTGGCGCGCAACCTGCGTATTCCACGCGCCGATGCACAGGCCTTCATCGACACGTATTTCGAACGTTTTCCCGGTATTCGCGCCTATATGGATGAGACAGTCTCCTTCGCCAAGAAGGAAGGGCGTGTCGAAACTTTGTTCGGTCGGCGCATCCATACGCCCGAGATCAATGCAAAAGGGCCAGGGGCGGGATTCGCAAAACGTGCTGCGATCAATGCGCCCATTCAGGGGACCGCAGCAGATATCATTCGCCGTGCGATGATCCGCGTCCCCAAGGCGATCGCCGAACTGCCCGCGCGGATGTTGCTTCAGGTGCATGACGAATTGGTGTTCGAGGTAGCCGAAGATGCGGTCGAGACCGTGATTGACCGTGTCCGCGACGTGATGGCAGCGGCGGCAGAGCCTGTTGTGCGTCTGAGCGTGCCGCTGGTGGTGGATGCAGGTGTCGGCAGCAACTGGGCAGAGGCCCATTAGAGTGCTGCTTGGTCAGGTTGAGGCATGCGCGGCGGGCTGACGCCCTTTATTCCGCGCGATGTGGTTTTGCTGTCTCACCCGGATCGGTGACAACTCTGGCCTGCATAAGGCCCGCCTGGTTGCTCGCCTTGATGTTCAGTGATCCGGCCGCAAGTTGGCAACGCGCACGCAAAGGCCAAGGTCATAGCGGCTTCAGATCAGTTTGAACTGGTCGACATTCACCATGCCGTGATCGGTGATCTTAAGATGTGGGATCACGGGCAACGCAAGGAAGGCAAGTTGCAAGAACGGCTCTTCCAAGGTCACGCCAAGGGCCTTGGCGGCATTGCGCAATTCGATCAATTGTTGATGAACCGCCTCGAAAGGCGCAAGTGACATCAGGCCAGCGACCGGAAGCGGCAACTCGGCACGAATGTTCCCGCCCTCGGCAACAGCGAAGCCACCTTCGATTTCTGACAGGCGGTTCACCGCAAGCGCAATATCTTCATATTCTACCCCAACCGCGACAATATTATGATGGTCATGAGCGACTGTTGCCGCGATGGCACCGCGCTGCAGACCAAACCCCCGCACGAAGCCAGTTGCGATATTTCCGTTGCGCCCGTGCCGCTCGATCACGGCAACCCTGGCAAGGTCGCGTTGCGGATCGGGGCGCTTGTCACCGCCCACCGGTACGATGTCTTCCGTCAGGTGCTCGGTAATGATCTTGCCTTCCATGATCCCGATCACCGGGGTTTCAGCCGCCTTGGCTTCGCAGCGGAAATCCAAAGCAAAAACCTTTGGAGCGCGCACCGAATTGCGCGCAACAGGCTCGATCAGCCGACGTGCAGCGAAGGCGGCTTCATCGACTGGGCGCCCTGCGCAGATCACAAGTGAAGGCCGGCAGGTTGCAAGATCGGGCAGCGCGACAATGTCTGCACGCTTTCCCGGCGCAATCTGACCGCGATCCTTCAGACCGAAAGCTTCGGCCGCAGACAGCGACGCCGCCCGATAGACAGCCAGTGGATCACACCCTTTGGCAATAAGTGTGCGGATCATATGGTCAAGATGCCCCTGTTCGGCGATATCAAGCGGATTACGATCATCTGTGCACAGGCACATGTATGGGGCAGTGACCGGGGTCAAGAGGGGCGCAAGTGCTGTCAGATCCTTGCTGACAGATCCTTCCCGGATCAGGCAGCGCAACCCTTTCTGCAGCTTCTCACGCGCCTCTTGCGCAGAGGTAGATTCATGCTCGGTGCGGATACCTGCTACAACATACGCATTCAGGTCCCGGCCAGTAAGCAATGGCGCATGACCGTCGATATGGCGCCCTGCAAAGGCATGCAGCTTCGCCATGCAGCCCGGATCGCGATGAATGACGCCCGGAAAATTCATGAACTCGGCCAGGCCGATCACCTTCTCATGATCCGCGAGTGCCAAAAGATCATT
>SKWJ01000077.1 GCA_007128995.1 Paracoccaceae bacterium | reverse complement strand
TATTTCCGAGCGCGGCAAGATCGTGCCATCGCGCATTACAGCCGTATCCGCCAAGAAGCAGCGCGAACTGGCCCGTGCCATCAAGCGTGCACGGTTTCTGGCGCTGCTGCCCTACGCTGTGAAATAAGGAGAACCCGATATGCAAGTGATCCTTCTTGAACGCGTGGCCAAGCTTGGCCAGATGGGCGATGTGGTGAATGTCAAACCTGGCTATGCGCGCAACTACCTGCTCCCGCAGGGCAAGGCGCTGCGGGCCTCGGATGACAACATCACGTCATTCGAACATCGCAAGGCTGAACTGGAAGCCGAAAACCTTGAGACACGCAAGGAAGCACAGGCCGTCGCAGCGAAGCTGGACGGCGAGAGTTATGTGGTGATCCGTCAGGCATCGGATGGGGGCGCGCTTTACGGGTCTGTCAGCCCGCGTGACGTTGCCGATCTTCTCGCTGAATCAGGTGTGAAAGTTGAGAAGCGTCAGATCGTCATCAAGACGCCGATCAAGACGCTTGGCCTGCATCAGGCGATGATCAACCTGCACCCGGAAGTGGATGTGGAAGTTGGCCTGAACGTCGCCCGCTCTGCCGAGGAAGCGCAGCTTCAGGCCTCAGGCAAGTCGATCCAGGAACTGGCTGCCGAAGAAGAAGCCGCAGCAGAGTTCGAGATTTCGGAGTTGTTCGATGATATCGGCGCCGCCGGAATGGATGACGACGATCCGCGCGATGCTGGCAACAGCGACGATCCGCGCGACGCCTGATACTGGCACAAGCCCCAGAACGCCGAAGGCCCATCGATGACGGTGGGCCTTTTGCTTGGGCAAAGGCGGTGTCACGATTGCCCGGAAAAGGGGCATATCCGGGCGAGCATAAGGCAACATAGAATCGCAGCCTTGTATTCTTCCCTCATATCGCCTACATATTCATAAAATTGCAGATTATGATGTCGGCAGGTCAATCGGAACCCACCCGAGACAGGAGTGAATGATGACTTTGGACCACAGCCTTGCGCAGCAAGACACTTTAGAAGCCGAGCAGGTTGGCACCAAAGACATCGACGCCGCGGGCGAAGTCGGTGCCAACGACATGATTGAACAGGCCCAGGCGGCGGCAGCGTTTCTGAAGGCGCTTGCGCATGAAGGGCGGTTGATGATCCTCTGCCATCTGTCAGCGGGTGAGAAATCGGTCACCGAATTGGAGCAGTTGCTGCAATTACGGCAAGCTGCGGTCAGCCAGCAGCTGGCGCGGTTGCGTCTAGAAGGGCTTGTGTCTTGCCGCCGGGATGGCAAGACGATCTACTACGCGCTTCACGACCCAAAGGCTGCCCGGCTTGTCGGTGTTGTCTATGACATGTTCTGCGCACAGGCGAAAACCTGCCCTTGAACCTGATCGGGGCACCGGCCTCGCACGTAGCCCCATTTTTCGTGCCTGCTCCACAGAGTGTCACAGGTCGCCCTTTGAAAAGGGATCTGATCCTGCGCGCTTGGCGTACGTTCACGGAGATCGCAGTGCTGCAGCCAGAAAACCGTTGCGCCCCCCCGAACACCGAGGGTGATGCCGGATCAAGGCGCTACTGCAACACTGCGCAGGCGTGCAAGATGTCACTGCGCAAAAGGCGGATCACGCGCCCCTGATTGATGGACAAGGGTAAAACGCACCTGGCTCCTGCTTGGCATCACAGTCCGAAAAGCGCCGCACCGCGCAGCGATGGCTTGCGCAGGGAATCAAGACAGGGCATCACAAGAAGAAAAGAGCGTGAAAAGAGATCAATGAGCCGAATCTGCCAGATCAGAATTGACGACACCGGGCTGCCCACGCCTACCCCAGAGATCGAACAAGAGCGCAAAGTCGCGGTGTTTGACCTTCTGGAAGACAATGATTTCACCCTGATCGCGCGCGAGGGCAGCATCGCGCCCCCGGGTCCTTTCGCGCTGACCCTCGCCATCCGAGAGCGTCGACTGGTGATAGACCTGTGTGATGAAGCGGGGGCGCCGCTGGGCGAAATCATTTTGTCACTTGGTCCATTCCGGCAAGTGGTCAAGGATTACTATCAGATCTGCGCAAGCTATTTCGATGCCGTAAAGCGCCTGCCGCCGAGCCAGATCGAAGCGATCGATATGGCACGCCGCGGCATCCATAACGAGGGCGCGCGCATTTTGCAGGAACGGCTGGAGGGCAAGGCCGAAATGGATATCGACACAGCCAGACGCCTTTTCACACTTATCTGCGTTCTGCATTTCGGAGGTTGAATGGCCCCGCGCTTTCCATCTTCGGTTTTGTTTTGCTGCGACCACAATTCGGTGCGCTCGCCCATTGCCGAAGGACTGATGAAAAAGCTTCATGGGCAGCGCGTCTATGTCCAGTCAGCCGGGGTTCGCAATGACCGAGAAATTGACGGGTTTTCCATTGCCGTCAGCGCCGAAGAGGGTGTTGAACTTGACAGCCATCGGTCACGCTCATTCGAGGAGATGGCAGAATGGGGCGATGATCTCTCTGGCTTTGACCTGATCATCGCGCTCTCTCCCGCAAGTCAGCGCCACGCGTTGGAACTGACGCGATATGCCCATATTGATATCGAATACTGGCCGATCATGGATCCATCTGGTCTGGGTGAAACCCGCGAAGCGAAGCTGGAAGCCTATCGCCAGACGCGCGACCAGATCAAGAAACGGCTATTGGCGCGCTTTGGTCCGCCGACAGAAGGGTAAGACATGAGCCAAGACATCATCCAACAGTATTTCGACGCGTTCAACGCAGGCGATACCCGGGCCATGCTGGCACTGGTCAGCGACGACGTGCAGCATTTTGTCAATCAGGGCGATCTGCGCAAAGGTCGTGCAAAACTTGCGGAATTTTGTAGCCATATGGGGGTAAGCTACCGTGAAGAGTTGCACGACATGGTGATCTTCATATCCCCGGACGGCAAACGCGCGGCAGCCGAATTTACCGTTCATGGTGAATACCTGAAAACCGACCCCGGACTTCCCGAAGCAAAAGGCCAGCACTACTGTCTGCCAGCCGGATCGTTTTTCACATTGTCTGACACCAAAATCACGCGGATCACGACCTATTACAATCTGCAAGACTGGATCGCACAGGTTTCAAAGTGAGCTTGCGCCTTGAAACCCTGACCGGCGACGATATCGCCCGCGTGATTGACGGGGTTGCGCAACTGCGTATCCGGGTCTTCCGCGACTGGCCCTATCTTTATGATGGGGATCTCGCTTATGAGCGCAGCTATCTGCAAAGCTACCAGACTACGCCGCGCGCGCTTGTGGTTGCGGCATGGGCGGGGGAACAGCTTGTTGGTGCCTCAACGGCGCTACCGCTTGGCGACGCGGATTCCGATTTCGCCAAAGCCTTCAATGGCAGCGGTTACAGAGTGTCCGATATCTTCTACTGTGCTGAATCCGTCCTTTTGCCAGAGTATCGCGGTCAGGGCGCGGGCCACCGTTTCTTTGACCTGCGTGAAGAGCATGCAAAGGCATCCGGCTTTGTGCATTCGGCATTCTGCAGCGTGATCCGCCCCTCCGACCACCCTGCCCGTCCGCCTGCGTATCGCCCGCTTGACCCGTTCTGGCGCGACCGGGGCTATCATCCGTTGGAAGATGTCATAGCAAGATTTGCCTGGCGCGATCTGGGCGCGACAGATGAAAGCGACAAAGCTCTGCAATTCTGGATAAAACCGCTATGAAACTCGCCGCTGCAGCCTATCCGCTTGATTTCTTTTCAGACTGGACCGCTTATGAAGCGAAACTGACCGACTGGGTAACGCGGGGCGCGAAGGCGGGCGCGGAACTTCTGGTCTTTCCCGAATATGGGTCCATGGAACTCGCCAGTCTTGGCGGGCGTGATGTCGCCGCCGATCTGGAACTTTGCCTGCACGAAGTGATGCGCCACGAGGACGCGGTTATCCGCCTTCATTCGGCGCTCGCCCGTCAACACAATGTTCACATTCTTGGGACAAGCGGGCCTGCCATGGCGACGGCGCCGCGCCCAGTCAACCGCGCCATCCTTTACGGCCCGAAAGGCATGATCGGATACCAGGACAAGCAGATCATGACCCGGTTCGAACGCGAGGATTGGGATATTGCACCGGGAAATGGATTGCGACTGTTTGAGACGACACTCGGCAAGATCGGGATCATCATCTGCTACGACAGCGAATTCCCCTTGCTTGCGCGCGCCTTGGTCGATGCGGGGGCAGAGATTCTGTTGGTGCCTTCGGCCACCGAGGCGCTGGCGGGATATACGCGGGTCAAGGTAGGTTCAATGGCCCGAGCATTGGAAAACCAGTGTATTGTGGTACATGCTCCAACCGTCGGTCCCGCGAAATGGTGCCCCGCCGTAGATGCCAATACAGGCGCGGCCGCAATTTATGGGCCACCTGATCTGGGCTTTCCGCCAGACGGGATTCTGGCGCAGACCCAGCTGAACGAACCAGGCTGGGCAATCGCCGATATTTCCCTTGAAGCGATCGCACACGTCCGCTCTCAGGGCGCTGTCCTGAACCATATGCATTGGGATGAGCAGAAAAACCGGCTCGATTTGCCTGTAACCAAGGTCAAGCACACATAATTCGCTTGAAAACGGAACAGAATAAGCCCATCTAACGCGCGCACCTCGATGGTGCGCGTCATAAATACGGAGTGACCATGGCCAAGGAAGAACTGCTCGAATTCCCCGGTGTCGTGAAGGAACTCCTGCCAAATGCGACATTTCGTGTCGAGCTGGAAAACGGCCATGAGATCAACGCACATATGGCAGGCAAGATGCGTAAGAACCGCATCCGAGTTCTGGTCGGCGACAAGGTTCAGGTGGAAATGACCCCCTATGACCTGACCAAGGGGCGTATCAATTATCGTTTCAAATAACCCATGCGCCTGATCCTCGCGTCCG
>SKWJ01000531.1 GCA_007128995.1 Paracoccaceae bacterium | reverse complement strand
TCTTTCCTGGATCTTGCCAACAAGCTTGTCGCGCTTGCCCGCAGCCTGATCCAGATCATCGTCGGTCAGCTTGCCCCACTGTTCCTTGGCCGAACCCTTGAGCTGCTTCCATTTGCCTTCGATCTGATCGCTGTTCATATTTGACTCCTTTCAAAATGTCGAAACATGTCTTGCAAACGCGTCGGACGCCTCGGGGGTTCCGCGTGCCGGACAAGAAATCGGACAAAATGTGCAGCGCAACAGCGACATGACGCAGCGTCCTGTCGCAAATCCCGGCACCTTTCAGCACACCGCCCCTATTCGTGACGAAGGTTCGCCCGGTTAGAAAAATAGCCCGTCGAGAAGCGCGTGACGATCCTCGACGGGCTAAGGCGAGCGCCCATATTCGGGCACTAGTTTCGGGAAGCGTATGTCAGTCTGCGGCAGAGATGACCGTCAGATCGCGCAAAGTCACATCCAGCCCCGCAATCTCCCATGACCCGGTGATGGTGCCGTCTTCCAGCGAGATGGTGTGCAAGGCGCCATTGGCCGAGATCCAGGCCGTGTTTGTTCCTTCAGCATCCGTTACGATATCGAAGGCGATCGGGCCTTCCAGCATCACACCCAGATCACCAAGAACCGTGTTGTCACCATCGTTCGGCGCGGTCTGTTGCAGCAAGGCAGCCAATGCGGTGTCGATATTGTACATGCGGGTCGACTCGGGCTGACCAAAAGAATTGCTATAGGCTGTGCCCCCGACCATCGGCGTTCCATCTGTGCCATCTGTGAAGCTCAGATCGCCATCGACAAACACCGCCCCTGTGGAGAGGTTGATCCGGTGATTGGTCGTGCCGGACATGAAACGCAAAGCATCGGCGGCAGGGTTGATATCCACAATCACCGCCGCCCCATCTGCGATGTCCATCTCCTCATCCATTGTGAACACAGTTTGCACTGTGCCTGTGTCCGGGTCGATCTCGATCACCTCGAACTCGTCTGTCACACCAATCAGTGTCTCGTTCGACGGGCGAAAATCGATACCATGCAGTGGCCCATCATAGTCGATTTCCAGCATTCCGGTCACCTGTCCAGACGCCAGATCAATCGTGACAAGCGTGCGATCCCCGGCGAGGCCCATGCCGGTATCGGCGAATGCTGGAATGGCAAGCGCAGTCATCACCGCTGCCGGGAAAACAAAACTCTTCATGTGTACCTCCATTTGATTTGGGTCCATGTGTTTCGGACAGAGCGGTGACGCGGCGCGATGCAGGATAGTTTCAAACGCGCCATAACGGTCTTGTGAACAGCGTCTTCAGCCAGCGACAATGCCACGCGGGCCAAGACCGGATTAACGAAGGTTGACAAGCCTGATCTCGCACCGCCAGATATGCTTAAGGTTCAAGTGAGAGACAATTTGACAGACGATCACCTCAGTTCCCTGTTGCAACAGGTCGCTCGGCAGGACCGTTCCGCCTTTCGCACCCTCTATCAGCAAAGTGCGCCGAAACTTGCCGGTGTCCTGACCCGTATGCTGCGGGAAAGGGCTGAGGTGGACGATGCACTGCAAGATGTTTACATCCGGGTATGGGGGCGCGCGGCGCAATATGATGTCAGCCGCGGCGCTCCGATGGGCTGGTTGATCGCAATTGCGCGCAATGTCGCACTTGACAGGCTGCGCGCCCGACCCGAGGCGCGCGGCGTTTTTTTCGCTTCGGTCGCCGAAGGGGACGAAGGGGAACCGCTTGATCAGGTCCCCGCCGCCACAGGAAGTCCCGAGGCTCGGATGATTGTTCAGCATGACAGCCGGCGTGTGGTCGAATGTTTCAAAGAGTTGCAGGCCGATCGTGCTGCAGCCGTTCAAGGGGCTTATCTTCAGGGTCTGTCCTATGAACAACTTGCAGAGCGATTTGACGTGCCTCTCAACACAATGCGGACATGGCTGCGACGCAGCCTGCTACGGTTAAAGGAGTGTCTGGACAGATGACTGATCCAACGCTTCCAGATGAATTTGGCCCCGACGCTGAAGATGAGCTGCGCGCTGCGGAATATGTCCTCGGCACGCTTCCGCATGAGGAACGTCGCGTCGCGCGTGAGCGTGCAGAATTGGATGCCGCCTTTGCAGCACGAATCCGCGCATGGGAAGAGCGGCTGTCCCCGCTTGACGCAGGGTACGAGACAGCACCCGACCCTAATCTCCTTCCTCAGATCGAAGCCCGACTGTTTGGCGATGCTGCGAGTGCGACGGAAGCACCGGCGCGGAGGCGCTGGCTGGGCTTCGGCTGGCGTGGGCTTGGACTGTCCGGAGTGGTGGCGGCTGCACTGGTTACGATCGCAGTGTTGTTCTGGACGCCCCCGCCCACCCCTTCAACTTTCCAGGCTGAGCTGGCCGCCGAAGAGATGGACCTGCAATTCATCGCACGCTGGGACCCAACAGCGGGTTTGCTGGAATTGACACGCAGTCAGGGCGATGGTGCCGCAGAGGGGCAGGATTATGAACTCTGGGTGATCGATGAAAGCGGGGTGCCCCGCTCGCTGGGTCTTTTGCGTGAACCGGTCACACAGTTGAGCGCGGTGCTTACACCTGGCATCACTCTTGCAATCAGCCTCGAACCGGCGGGCGGATCACCAGAAGACGTGCCAACCGGGCCGGTTCTGGCCGCCGCCGCCTTGACAGAAACCTGAGGCGAACCGCGATATCACGCTTTCGTGATCTCACGGTTGATTTTTCCTGAAACTCTCGCGCTGCTGCCCCCGTCCTCTGGGCATGGGCACACTGTTGTGTCCGCCATCCAACCGAAGGACGGGCCCGGACTTTCGACAGCCCTTCCCGCTTCATGTCAATTTTTTCGGATCATCTAGGTCCGGAACACAGAGGAGTTAAGAATGCTCAAGACAGTTCGCACAGCAACATTTGCACTCGCGATGGGGCTTGCACCCAGCTTTGCCCTTGCCAATCCGATGGTCGGTGGCGCGCCCATGCTTCCCGAACGCAACATTGTTGAAAATGCTGTAAATTCAGCGGATCATACGACACTTGTTGCTGCGGTGCAGGCCGCGGGTCTGGTTGACGCCTTGCAAGGGGCAGGCCCGATGACTGTCTTCGCACCTGTAAACGCGGCTTTTGATGCCCTTCCCGCCGGAACAGTGGAAACTCTGTTGCAGCCAGAAAATATCGAACTTCTGCAGCGCGTGCTGACGTCGCATGTGGTGGCAGGCAACTTGACCGGAGCAGAGTTGATGCGCCGCGCCCGGGCAAGCCGCGATGGTTTCTTTCATATGGAAACGCTCTCTGGCGCACCGCTCAGCGCTCAGGTGCGTGGCCGCTCACTATGGATCCACGATCAGTCCGGGAATGCCGGCCGCGTCACGATCAGCGATGTTAACCAGTCCAACGGTGTGATCCACGTCGTTGATAGCGTTCTTGTTCCACGCTGATCCCGGTCGGAAGTGGCCGGGCGTCTTCCGCGCCCGGCTGCGCAATTCAACGGGTCGGCCACGATCTAGCGCGTTGTGGACAGTGTATTCGTTGTCCCAGTGGCGCCAATAGGGGTTGAAGTCAGGCTTCGTTCGATATTCGAACCCAGCGTCCCGACACCGGAACGCACCGATGCGACCACAGCAATGCCCAGCCCGACAATCGCCGCTGTCAGCACAACCCAATCCACTGTAACCGCCCCGGACTCACTTGCGGCAAATTCATTCAACCGTGCTGCGACTGTCATGTAATGCTCCATCTTTGACACTGTTTCATCGCGGCTGACCGGTTTGCGCGACAAAGGCGCACCCCTTCCAGTTGTCAGATATTCCCGCCAAATCGTGTCAAGATTGCGGCAGGGATCGCGCAATAAAGATGTGAATGATGACAAGTTTATTGATCTGCGATGGTATCGCCGCGCTGAACAGCCACGCTTTCAGGGTCAGCCTGCAGGAACTGTATCTGGTGCGGGTGGAGGGACTTGAACCCCCACGCCTTGCGGCGCCAGAACCTAAATCTGGTGCGTCTGCCAATTTCGCCACACCCGCATTTCCGCGTCCTCGTAGCAAATGCACATGCGGGATGCGAGAGCAAAAATGTGGCTCGCCCGAAAACTGCGGCATTTCCTGCCGACGGCGTGCGGTCTGCCCTCTACCGTCATGCCCCGAGCCTGCGAAACACCGCTGGCAGCGCATCGGGCAGGTCTTCGGCGATCAGACCAGGACCTTTTTCCAGCGCACAGGCGACATGCAACCACGCCCCTGTATGCGCCGCCTGTTCCGTGGCAAAACCGCGTGCAAGAAGGCCTGCAATCATCCCCGCCAAGACATCGCCCGCCCCGGCCGTCGCCAGCCAAGGCGCGCAGCGCTCACGCAAACTGGCGTGGATCGCAACGCAGCCTTCCGGCGTAGCGATTACAGTATCGGCCCCTTTGTGCAGAACTGTCGCACCGATTTCGTGTGCTGCATGCAGACAGGTGTCGGACTTTGACAGTTTCGCCCGCGCGAGGTCCGGCCAGAGCCGTGCAAACTCGCCTGAATGCGGGGTCAACACGCAGTCTGCATGGACGCGGTCACGCAGATTGGCGTCTTCTGCGATCAGGCTCAGGGCATCAGCATCCAAGACTGTGGGGCAGCGCCGCTCCAACACTGCTGCGACCAACGCGCCTGCATGCGCATCAAGCCCCAGATTGGGCCCGATACAGCAGGCTGTGATCCGGGAATCTTCGAGCACGGTGCGCAGCGCTGCTGCATCACGCAGGGCGCGCAGCATCACCGCATCCAGACGCGCAGCATTCTCGATCAGCGCCGCAGGCGGGCAGCCCAGAGTGACCAGCCCTGCTCCCATGCGCAGCGCCGCCCGCGCCGCCAGTCTTGCCGCCCCGCCGCGCCCGACGCCCCCGGCGAGGATCAGAGCATGACCATGCGAAAACTTGTGTCCCTGAACCTTG
>SKWJ01000496.1 GCA_007128995.1 Paracoccaceae bacterium | reverse complement strand
TCGAAGAAAAAGAGGATATGTGCCGCTTCATTCTTGATGTGAATGATGAATTCGGAACCACGACAGTCCTGATCGAACACGACATGGGCGTGGTGATGGATCTGTCTGACCGAGTTGTCGTTATGGATTACGGCAAGAAGATCGGTGATGGCACACCTGATGAGGTGCGCGGAAACGAAGAGGTCATCAAGGCCTATCTGGGGGTGGCGCATGACTGAACAAAGACTTTCGAACCCGGTGTCAGGAGGTCTGCGTCATGCCTGATACGCTTCTCTTTGCCATGGAAGCCACGCTCAATGGTCTGACCGCAGGCGTCATGTATGCGCTTGTGGCGCTAGGCTTTGTTCTCATCTTCAAGGCCAGCGGCATTTTCAACTTTGCCCAAGGGGTCATGGCCCTTTTTGCCGCGCTGACACTTGTGGGCTTCCAGTCCGGTCAGATACCATTCGCGCATCTTATCAACGCCGTGTTCGGCACAAGGCTGCATCAGTTCGGCTGGAACATGCCAACATTTCTGGCCATCCCGGCGACTGTGCTGGTCATGATCCTGCTCGCGGTGCTGGTGGAACGCTATATCCTGAAGCATCTGGTCAATCAGGAACCGATCATCCTGTTCATGGCCACGATCGGACTGGCCTATTTCCTCGAAGGTGTCGGTGACATCATGTGGGGGGCCGAGGTGAAGGCGCTTGACGTGGGTCTGCCCAAGGGTATGTCGGGTGCTGTAGATGACATCACTTTCGCATGGTTCGGATACGGGTTCTACATCGATCGGCTGGAGCTCTGGGCGGCAGGAATTGCTGGGATTCTAGTTGCTTCACTGACGATCTTCTCGCAATACACGAAGCAGGGCCGTGCACTGCGCGCCGTCGCTGATGACCATCAGGCCGCCTTGTCGGTCGGCATTTCCCTGCGCTTCATCTGGGTGCTGACATGGTCGATTGCGGGCATTGTCGCGCTGGTCGCGGGGATCATGTGGGGGTCAAAGTCCGGTGTACAATTCTCGCTTTCGCTGATTGCGCTCAAGGCCTTGCCAGTCCTGATCCTTGGAGGGTTCACTTCGATCCCCGGCGCGATTGTCGGCGGGCTGATCATTGGTGTGGGCGAAAAGCTCTTTGACTTCTTCATGCAGCCGGTGATTGGGGGCGCAACGGAAAACTGGTTTGCTTACATGCTCGCGCTCGCCTTCCTGCTGTTCCGCCCACAAGGCCTTTTTGGCGAAAAAATCATCGAGAGGGTCTAGAGACATGCTCTACCGTGAAGCAGGCGATTTCAAGACAAGTTACACCGCCGACAGTCAGACCTTTCCGATCCGCTTCGACAGATATGGCTATTACTTCCTGCTGGGCTTTGCTTTCCTTGTCGTCCCACTGATCATCAACGACTACTGGGCAAATGCCATCGTCGTACCCTTCCTCATCTATACGATTGCGGCACTTGGGCTGAATATTCTGATTGGCTATTGTGGCCAGCTTTCGCTGGGGACCGGGGCGTTCATGGCTGTCGGGGCTTATGGCAGTTACAAACTGATGACGGCCTTTCCAGATCTCAACATCGTTTTCGTGATCATTGCCTCTGGCGTCGTTACGGCCGGGGTTGGGGTACTCTTTGGTTTGCCCTCTCTGCGTATCAAGGGGTTCTATCTGGCTGTGGCCACATTGGCAGCACAGTTCTTCCTGATCTGGCTGTTCACCCGCCAGCCGTGGTTCTACAACTACTCGCCGACGGGCATGATCTCGGCCCCGCAACGCGAAGTGTTTGGCGTCGCGGTCACAGGACCGCGTGCCAGTGCCGTGGCCATGTATATGATCTGCCTGTGTTTTCTGATCTCGCTCGCCTGGCTTGCGCGGAATCTGACGCGCGGCACGCTGGGGCGGCAATGGATGGCGATCCGCGATATGGACATTGCGGCCGAGATCATCGGGGTGAACCCGCTCATGGCGAAACTTACGGCCTTTGCCGTCTCCAGTTTCTTCATCGGCATTTCGGGTGCGCTGTTGTTCACGGTTTATCTGGGCGCCGCCGAAGCGGGTGAGGCCTTTGGCATCGACAAATCCTTCCTGGTTCTGTTCATGGTCATCATCGGGGGCCTGGGCTCGATCTTCGGTGCTTTTGCCGGGGCAGCCTTCCTGATCGTTGGACCTGTCATGCTTAAGCTGTTGCTGGTGAACACGCTTGGCTGGCCAACAGACCTTGCCGCCCATCTGGAGATCATGATCATCGGCGCCCTGATCATCGTTTTCCTGATACTCGAGCCGCATGGCATCGCCGCTCTTTGGCGCACCATCAAAGAGAAACTGCGCCTCTGGCCCTTTCCATATTGAGGGCAGGGCATCCGCAACAGCATCAGAAAAGACCAACCCGAAGACAGTCATTCACATGGGAGGAGAACCAATGAAAATGACCCACCTCGCCGCAGGGATAGCGGCCACCCTGATTGCAGCTGGCCCGACACTTGCCGACACGCTGCATTTCCCCAATCTCAGCTACCGCACCGGGCCTTTCGCCGCAGGCGGGATTGCCTTCGCTGACGGTTATGCCGACTATTTCACCCTGATCAATGAACGCGATGGCGGGATCGGGGGCGTGCCGATCCGCTACAGCGAATGCGAAACCGCCTACAATACCGAACGCGGTGTGGAATGCTACCAGTCCGTCCGCAATGACAACCCGCTGGTCCTCCAGCCGCTGTCCACAGGCATCACCTATCAGTTGATCCCGCGCACTATGGAAGATGGCATCCCCATGCACACCATGGGCTATGGGCGCACGTCGGCGGTAAATGGCGAGGTCTTCAACTGGACCTTCAACTATCCCGCCAATTACTGGGACGGGGCCAGCGTGATCATAAATTATCTTCTCGACGAAAATGACGGCTCGCTTGATGGCAAGAAGATCGCGCTTGTCTATCACAACTCTGCCTATGGCCGAGAGCCGATCCCGACACTGACACGCCTTTCTGAACGCTACGGTTACGAACTGCTGACCATCGGCGTGGACAGCCCGGGGCAGGAACAAGGCAGCCAGTGGTTGCAGATCCGCCGCGAACGACCTGATTATGTTGTAATGTGGGGCTGGGGAGTCATGAACCCGACCGCGATTCAGGAAGCTGCGAATATCCGCTTCCCGATGGAGAATTTCATCGGTGTCTGGTGGTCAGGCTCGCAGCAGGACGTGCTGCCGGTAGGCGCAGGAGCGCATGGCTACAAGGCGCTGGCGATGCACGGAACTGGCACTGACTATCCGATCTACGAAGATCTGCAGCGCTATGTGATCGAACCGGGCAAATATGCTGGCACTGGCGATGAAGTCGGAACTGTGCTGTACTCGCGGGGCATGTATGCGGCGATGCTTGCTGTTGAAGCTGCGAAGAAGGCCCAGGAGATTCATGGCGTGGCAGCGATCACCCCTGCGATGATGCGCGATGGTATGGCCAATCTTGAGATCACGGAAGAGTTGATGGTCGAACTCGGCCTGCCGAATTTTGGCCCGGCCTTCTCGGTGGCCTGCGAAAATCACGGCGGCTCAGGCGCGGCCATGATCCAGCAGTGGGACGCCAATGCGCGTGAATGGAACCTGATCACCGACTGGATCGAACCTGACCGCGAACTGATCATGGAAATGGCAATGGAAGACAGTCTCGCATTCGCGGCTGAGAATGCGATCACACCTGCCTGCCTGAACTGATTACGCTTGAAGGCCCCGGACAGGGTCCGGGGCCTTTCCCCCGGCCAGACAGCGAAAGCCCGTACCCATGCTAGATGCCACCCCATCCCAGACAGCACTGCTCGAAGTCAACAATATCGAGGTGCTTTACAACCATGTGATCCTTGCCCTGAAGGGCGTGAGCCTTGATGTGCCGAAAGGGGGCATTACCGCACTGCTGGGGGGCAACGGGGCGGGCAAGTCGACCACGCTCAAGGCCATTTCAAATCTTATTCACTCCGAGCGCGGAGAGGTGACCAAAGGCACTATCCTCTATGATGGTCAAAACATGGTAGGCCTTGATCCGGCCGATCTTGTGAAGGCAGGCGTCGTGCAGGTGATGGAAGGCCGACATTGCTTTGAGCATCTGACCGTCGAGGAAAATCTTCTGACGGGCGCCTACACGCGAACAGATGGCAGAGCTGCGACCGCGGCTGATCTGGAGATGGTGTATGACTATTTCCCGCGCCTGAAGGAACGCCGCAAAAGTCAGGCGGGCTATACTTCGGGCGGTGAGCAGCAGATGACCGCGATCGGGCGTGCGCTGATGTCGCGTCCCAAGATGATCTTGCTCGATGAGCCCTCAATGGGGCTTGCCCCGCAACTGGTGGAACAGATTTTCGAGATTGTCGCGCGCCTCAACCGGGAACAAGGCGTGACATTCCTGCTGGCCGAGCAGAATACCAATGTCGCGCTGCGTTATGCGCATACCGGCTTTATCATGGAAAACGGTCGGATTGTGATGGAAGGGCTGGCCGCAGACCTGCGCGAAAATCCGGATGTGAAAGAGTTTTATCTGGGGATGTCCGACAAGGGGCGCAAGAGCTTCCGCGAAGTGCGTTCTTACCGTCGCCGCAAACGCTGGCTGGCCTGATGGATGGTCCCGCAACTTCCCCCCGAACCCGAACGAGCCCCGCTATGACCCCTTATGATGCGTTGGAAACCCGAAGCCAGGAAGACCGTGAGGCTTGTCTTGCCAGGGAATTGCCGGCCGCCATTGCGCGGGCACAAGCCGCGCCGGGCATGGCCGCCCATCTGAAGGGGATCGAGGCTCAGGCCGTCACCGACTGTGCAACCCTGGCAACGCTTCCGGTCCTGCGCAAATCCACTCTTGTCGCGGCGCAGGCTGAAGCCCCGCCCTTCGGCGGGTTGAGCGCCCGCGCGCTTAACGGGTTCGAGCATGTTTTCCAGTCGCCGGGTCCGATTTA
>SKWJ01000293.1 GCA_007128995.1 Paracoccaceae bacterium | reverse complement strand
GCCGGAATGGTGTAGGCGATGATCAGCACGACATATTGTGCAAGCTGCGTGTAGGTGATGCCCTTCATACCGCCCAGAACCGCATAGGCAAACACAACTGCCGATGCGATGAACAGACCTGTGGTGCTGTCCACTTCCAGAAAGCGCGAGAAGGCGACGGCTGCGCCGGTCATCTGGCCGATAACGTAAGTGATCGACATGACCAGAAGCGAGATAACCGCCACCAGACGCGCGGTCTGGCTGTAGAAACGGTCACCGATGAAGTCCGGCACTGTAAATCGGCCGAATTTGCGCAGGTAAGGCGCGAGCAGCAAGGCCAGGATCACATAGCCGCCCGTCCAGCCCATCAGGAAGGTCGAGTTGCCGTAACCGACAGCCGCAATAAGACCGGCCATCGAGATGAAGCTTGCTGCCGACATCCAGTCGGCGGCAGTTGCTGCACCGTTGACAATTGGGTTGACGCCACGCGATGCCGCGTAGAAGTCTGCCGTCGAGCCGGCGCGCGCCCAGATCGCAATCCCGATATAGAGTGCGAAAGAGCTGCCGACGAAGATGAGGTTGATTACAAACTGACTCATGTCTCAGATGCCCCTCACTCTTCCACGCCAAACTCGAGGTCGAGCCTGTTCATGTACCAGCGGTAATAAAAGACCAGCGCGATGAAGGTCAGCATGGACCCCTGCTGTGCGAACCAGAATCCCAGATCGGTGCCCCCGATCGGAATACCCGCCAGAAGCGGGCGTAGAACGATGCCGAACCCAAAGGACACAAGCGCCCAGATCACCATGCAGATGGTGATGATGCGAACATTGGCCTTCCAGTAGTCGTCCGTCGATTTGTCTGACATATGACGTCTCCCAGTTTCCTCCTGTGCCAGCCCCATCATGGGACCGGCTTCCTCTCGTTCCTCCCGCCATGCCGTCAGACATGAGACAGGGGTTTGCAGGCGCATAAAGCGCACTGCATTCAGACACCAACAGGTGCCAGACCGGTTGCCCGGTTTTCTTAGTCGGCGATGCCTTCCACAATCGCCGCGAGATCTTGTGCGATGCGGTCGATCTCGCCCATGGCATCGACACGCTTCAGCGCCCCCTTGCCATCGTAGTAGCTGATCAGGGGCGCGGTCTGCGCATGATAGGCCTCAAGGCGTGCACCCACGGTTTCTGCATTGTCATCCGCCCGCCGCTTGAACTCGGTACTGCCGCATTTGTCGCAGACCCCCGGAACAGCTGGCGTCTTGAAGCTGTCGTGATAGCCTTCGCCACACTTCGCGCAGGTGTAGCGTCCGGACACGCGCTCAACCATCGCGGCGTCATCCACCTCCAGCGAAATTGCGGCACCCAAAGCCATGCCCTGATCTTCCAGCAATCCGTCCAGCGCCTCGGCCTGTTTTGCTGTGCGCGGGAACCCGTCAAGGATCACGCCTTTTGCCGTATCCGGGTCGGCCATCCGGTCTTTCAGGATCGCCAGCACGATCTCGTCGCTCACCAGTCCGCCCGCCTCCATCACGGCCTTGGCCTTGAGGCCTGCCTCGGTCTTGGCCGCGACAGCCGCGCGCAGAAGATCCCCTGTGGACAATTGCACGAGGCCAAACTTCTCTTCCAGCATACGCGCCTGCGTACCCTTGCCAGCCCCAGGAGGCCCGAGCAGGATCAGTACAGCGGGTTTTGTCATTGTTTCAGTCATCCCAGTCATGCCCGGTTCATCCGGTTTTCAACAAGATCATCAACGACCGAGGGATCGGCCAGTGTCGATGTATCGCCCAATGCGCCATAATCGTTCTCGGCAATCTTGCGCAAGATGCGGCGCATGATCTTGCCAGAACGCGTTTTCGGCAAACCCGGAGACCATTGAATAAGATCAGGGCTGGCGATCGGGCCGATTTCAGCGCGCACCCATTTGACCAGATCCTTGCGAAGGTCGTCTGTCGGCTCTACCCCGTTCATGAGTGTGACATAGGCATAAATGCCCTGCCCCTTGATGTCGTGCGGGTATCCGACAACTGCTGCCTCTGCCACTGCCTCATGAGCAACCAGCGCGGATTCAACTTCTGCGGTGCCCATGCGGTGCCCCGAGACATTGATCACGTCATCCACACGTCCGGTGATCCAGTAATAGCCATCCTCGTCGCGACGGCAGCCATCGCCAGTGAAATAATACCCCTTGTACTGGCTGAAATAGGCTTCCTCAAACCGCGCATGATCCCCCCAGAGCGTGCGCATCTGTCCGGGCCAGCTTGCCTGAATGCACAAAACACCCTCGGCTTTGGTATCAGTCTGCAATTCCGCTGTGGCCGGGTCCAGAATCACAGGTTGCACGCCGAAGAAAGGCTTCGTAGCCGAGCCCGGCTTTGCGGCAATCGCACCGGGCAGCGCCGTAATCATGTGCCCGCCGGTCTCGGTCTGCCAGAATGTGTCAACGATCGGGCATTTCCCCTTGCCGACATGGGTGTTGTACCAGTTCCATGCCTCGGGATTGATGGGTTCGCCCACCGAGCCCAGCAGTTTCAGCGACGAAAGATCATGCTTTTCAACCCATTCTGTCCCCTGCCCCATCAGCGCACGGATAGCTGTTGGCGCGGTATAGAACTGGTTGACCTTGTGCTTGGCGCACACTTCCCAGAAGCGGCCCGCATCCGGGTAGGTTGGCACACCCTCGAACATGACTGTCGTTGCACCATTGGCAAGCGGGCCATAGACGATATAGCTGTGCCCGGTCACCCAGCCGACATCGGCTGTGCACCAGAAGATGTCACCATCATGGTAATCGAACGTGTATTGTTGCGTCATGGCGGCATAGACCAGGTAACCGCCTGACGTGTGCACCACGCCTTTGGGTTTGCCGGTCGAGCCAGAGGTATACAGGATGAAGAGCGGATCTTCCGCACCAACTTCGGTATAGGCACAATAGGGCTTGGCTGCTGCCATCTCGGCCTTGACGTCAATATCACGCCCATTGACCCAGGTTGTCTGATCGCCGGTATGCTTGACGACAAGGCATTTGACCTTGTCTGAACAATTCTGCAACGCGCGGTCGGTATTGCCTTTCAGCGCCGTCCGGCGCCCGCCGCGCGGTGCTGTATCTGCAGTGATAACAGCCTTCGCGCCACAGCCATTGATCCGGTCTGACAACGCATCTGGCGAAAAGCCTGCGAAAACGATGGAATGAATCGCGCCGATGCGCGCGCAGGCCAGCATCGCATAGGCTGCTTCCGGGATCATCGGAAGATAGATGATGACCCGATCCCCCTTTTCGATCCCCTGCGCCTTCAGCACATTGGCCATGCGGCAGGTCTGTTCCAGCAATTCCTTGTAAGTGATATGCAGCGACGGGGTTGCGGGATCATCCGGCTCCCAGATGATCGCAGTCTGATCGCCCCGGGTGACAAGATGCCTGTCTATGCAATTTGCTGACACATTGAGAGTGCCATCTTCGAACCACTTGATGTCAACCTTCCCAAGTTCGAAGGTAGATTTGCACACCTTGCTATAGGGCTTGATCCAGTCAATCCGCTTGCCCTGCTCGCCCCAAAACGCGTCCGGGTCCGCCACCGACGCGGCATACATCTCTTGGTACTTGGCGGCATCGGCATGGGCGCTCGCAACGAACGCGTCAGATGCCGGATAAATCTCGGACATGAGTGCTCCTCCAGTAGCGGGGCCTGCGCGTCGCGCTTGCCCCTTCAACAATTTGTGACGCCATAGCGACGCAGCGTCACACTTCCCCGCGCCCTCTATAATACACTCGTCAAGAAAAGTGTAACATTTTTTAATACAAGGATTTTTCTGTAAATTAATTCACACAGCGGGGGTAAATTTCGTAAATTTATTTTCGCTGCGGCGCAGAAGCCTTGAAATAACAGAAAGTTTTGCGCTGTGCCCGGGGCTTCCGACACACCACAGACCGTGTGCGCACCTTGTGACGTGATTCCGGCGTGAGCGCAAACACTCAACGAAATTTTATTAAAGCAAAGACTGCGGCAACGACAGATACTGATTCGAAGCCGATCTGACAAGCTTCCCGAAGTGAAATTTCGCGGCACAGCGCGCGCCTGATCCACCCGGTATCGATGCATGGAAC
The DNA here is from genome assembly GCA_007128995.1 of Paracoccaceae bacterium. Classification (GTDB taxonomy): domain Bacteria; phylum Pseudomonadota; class Alphaproteobacteria; order Rhodobacterales; family Rhodobacteraceae; genus Roseinatronobacter. The sequence continues at coordinate 841 of SKWJ01000293.1, read as the reverse complement.
ACGCGCGCAGCCATTCGCACTGGATCAAACCCTGTGCCATTGCTCTGGAATACAAAGATGCCTGCAGCCCTAGAACCAGCAGTTCTTTTCGAACATCTCAGGTGCCGTTATGACAGGACGCAACCACACAGGTGGCAGCATCACGGCATAAGCTTGCCGACCTAGACACCAACCTCTGGCGCGCGCAGCACCGAGACCCCGTTGATCTGCCAGCCATCGGCTGTTTCGATCATCTGGTAAGAGAGCATGTGCAACCGCCCGACCTGATCGCGGATCATGACCCGCTGTTCCACCCGGCCTGCCTGCGTCCGCTGGTCCAGCAAGGTCACCTCGGCGGGCCTGTGCACCATCGGATAGCTTTCGCGGACCATGTTTTCAAATCGCTGAGGCGAGCCGAAAAGCCGCTTTATACCGGGAGATGCATATGTGAACGCAGTTTCAAAATCATCGGCCATGAACGCTTCAAGTTGTTCCGTGATGACCCGCTTTATGGCGTCATCTTCCGCCTGCGCAGCGAACGGCAGCAAGAGGCAAACAAGAATACCGGCAAGAAAATGTCGCATTGTCATCTCCTGTTTTACGGAAGATTACGTTGCGACGCAGGAAATGGTTCACTTATGCATGCCGGCTTCTTCAATCATGGGTGTGCGTCAGTTCTGGTACATCATCAGCCCCGGCAGATCCGCGCCCTGACAAAGACGGATTCTCCATGAAAAACCTATGACAGTTGAACAGTTTGCGCCCTTCGCCATCAATCGGCAAGCTGCGCAAGGCCGGTCCCTCGGGCCGAATGATCCAGCTTTGAGCTTCATCTGACAGATTGGCCGCCATGATTTGCCCG
>SKWJ01000442.1 GCA_007128995.1 Paracoccaceae bacterium | reverse complement strand
TGCAAGGAATGGACAGCAGAGTGGCCCGCGATCTCGCCGCGGCGGTTGCCGCCGACATGGGCAATCAGATTGTCGAAGATCGTAAGCACGCCAAACTTGTGACCCAGACCAGCAGCCGTCAGCATGGCTGTTTCACACGGGCCAATCACTGGCATTGTTACCAGTTCACGTGCGGCTTCTAGGCCGGGATCACCGAAGCAGCCGATGATGGCCGCGTCATACTTTTCGCGTTCGCATTGCATGATCAGGTCCAGCGTCGGCGGGATCGCGATCATCTCTTCATATGCTGATTCGATTGAGGCGGGGCCGTGCGGCACGTCGATCACGCGCGCTTCGGTTCCCGGAAATGCCCATTGGTTCAAAAGTCCCTCGCGACGCTGCATTTCTTTCAGTCCCATGGGCCCTTTCGACATCGGACCCGGCACGACGTAAGCGATTTTCATAAAGCACCTCTTGTTTTGCTAGCCAAAACAGTGTTTCCATTTATAGATCGTAGATCGAACTGCCACGAAATTGCAAGCGTTGAGTAACAATCGGAGGAATTTCCTGATGCCGGAGCACAAAGATTACCATATAGCCGCTGTGGACCGATCCCTGCGCGTGCTTGAGGCACTCGCAGAGCATCCGCGCATGGGTGTCACTGATCTGGCGCGCAATCTCGGACTGACGAAATCGATTACGTTCCGCCTTTTGCACACGCTCGAAGCACGCGGTTTTGTTTCACGTGATGCTGAACAGCCTATCTATTCGCTGGGGTATCGGATCGGCGTGCTGGGAGAGCGCGCAGGCCAACAGAACACGCTGCTGGCGGCAGCAAAACCGGTACTTGAACGGCTCCGCGACGAAACTTCTGAAAACATCAATCTTGTAGTGCGTGAGGGCGGGCAAGTGCTGGTGCTGGCAACACTTGCCGGGCGGCACGCGATGCGAATCTTCGCCTTGGCCGGGAAGAACGGGCCACTGCATGCGGGTGGCGGGTCGCTGTTGCTTCTGGCCTGGGCGCCCCCTGCAGTGCAGGAGGAAGTGCTTGCGAGACGGCTGGACCAGTTCACCGCAGACACGATCATCGACCCCGCCCTTCTCCGTCAGCGAATCGACCGGATACGGACACAGGGCTACAACATTTCCATCAATGATCTTGATGAAGGTGCATTTTCCATCGCGGCCCCGATCCGCAACGCCTCGGGCGCGGTTATTGCCGCGCTTTCGGTTGCCGGCGCGATCGCGCGGTTGGACGCTGACCGTCAAAAGCAGTTTCTGACCATGGTGCGCGAGGCCGCTAACGAAATCAGCGGCAAACTGGCCATCGGGATGGTTAATGAACTGCCCGCTTGAAAAACCGAAGCTCCAGTGTCAAACTTCAATAAATAAAACTATGTTTCGCTTGGTGAAACAAAACCGGAGGCCTCCCGAATGACCGAACAACAGATCCTTGATACCGTGAACCTTGAAGAGCCTTGGGGCTTGATCGAAAGTTTCGCCACCTTCAAGCGCGAACACCCCAAAGACGTGAACCGCGGCATGGACGAGGTGGTAAGTCGGCTGCAGCGCCATGGCGTCGATGTGAAGGTGCATCACCCTGACCTTTATCTCAGCGTACCCGGGCAAGCACGTGTCGAAGCGAACGGACGCACAATCCGCGCGAAGCCGCCAGCCTACAGCACCGATGCGCGCGGTGGGCTGGCCGGGCGCTTGGTCTATCTCGGTGCCAATCAGGCAGATGATATCGACATGATCTTCGATCGTCGCCTTGATGACGGCAGCGCTGCCGCTGCGGGTGCGCGTGGTGCGATCGTCATCTCTGAAGGTTATGCCAGCCCTGGCATGATCGCGCAGTTCGAGGAAATGGGCGCAATCGGCGTAATTGCGATAAATCCAGGCATCGATATCCATTGGGGCATTTGCACCACCATCTGGGGGGTACCGGATCTTGATGACCTTCCGCGCAAACCGACAATCCCGTCGGTCGCCGTGAACAACCCAGATGGCCAGGCCCTGATCGAGATCGCCAAGGCCGGCGGCGAGGTTACCCTCTTTACAGAGATGGAAGAGGGCTGGTTCGCCTCGAAGTTGCCCGAGGTATTCATCCCCGGCACCGAGGACCCCGAGAAATACGTGCTGTTGCACGGGCATCTGGATAGCTGGGACGTCGGCGTGGGCGACAATGCAACAGGCGATGCCGCCCTGCTGGAGATTGCGCGGGTCCTCTGGAAGCACCGCGGGTCTCTGAAGCGTTCGGTTCGCATTGCCTGGTGGCCGGGTCATTCCACTGGGCGCTACGCGGGCTCGACCTGGTTCGCCGATCAGTTTGCAATCGACCTTGAAGAAAACTGCGTCGCGCAGGTCAATTGCGACAGCCCCGGTTGTCGCTGGGCGACCGAGTTCATCAATCTTAGCCGGATGAGTGAAACCGACGCCTTCATCACCAAGGTGATCACCGAAGTCGCTGGCAAGACCGCTAAGGGCGAGCGACCGCATCGCGCGGGGGACTATTCGTTCAATAACATCGGGATCAGCAGCTATTTCATGCTGTCGTCGACCATGCCCGATGCACTGCGCGAGGAAAAAGGGTATTACGCCGTCGGTGGCTGTGGCGGCAACATCGCGTGGCACACCGAAAACGACACGATCGAGATCGCGGACAAGGACATCCTCCTGCGCGACATCAAGGTCTACCTTCTCGCCGTCCTGCGCACCGCCAACAGTCATGTCCTGCCGTTCGACTGGCGTGCGACGACGCGAGAGTTTCTGAGCACTATCGACGGCTATCAGAAAAAGGCGGGCGACCGGTTTGATCTTACACCTTCGCGCGCTGCGGCTGAGGAATTGTTGGTCGCGATTGAAGAGTTCTACAAGGATGTCGAGGATGGGCGCGTGACCGCGCCGCAAGCCAATCGTGTGATCCAGGAGCTTGCGCGCATTCTTGTGCCGATCAACTTTACCCGAGAACCGCGCTTTCGCCACGATCCAGCGGTAACCATCCCGCCCCTGCCGACACTGTCGGTCGCGGCAGAACTTGACCAGCATGATGTAAACACGATGGGCTTTGCCCAAACCCAGCTTATGCGTGGCCAGAACCGCGTGGTCTCGGCGCTGCGACAGGCGAAACGCCATATCGCAGACGTGTGTGGTTGAGCCCGTGCGCGCGGCCTACTATCGCGGCACTGGACCAGCCTCACAGGTGCTGGAAATCGGTACGCTGACCGATCCCACTCCTGCCCCGGGCGAGGTTTTGGTGCGGGTCCATGCCTCCGGGATCAACCCGGCCGATGTAAAGCGCCGCGCGGGGTGGGGCGGTATGCAGATGAGCCATGAGCTTGTGGTGCCTCACTGTGATGGCGCTGGCATAATCGAGGCAACCGGCGCGGGCGTCCCCGCGGCGCGAGTCGGCACGCACGTCTGGCTTTACAATGCTCAAGGTGGCTATACGCAGACCGGGCGCGCCTTTGGCACGGCGGCTGAGCTAATTGCTTTGCCAAGCGCGCAGGCTGTGCCTTTGCCGGACGGGCTGTCCTTTGAACAGGGCGCCTGCCTGGGCGTGCCCGCCCTCACTGCGCATCGCTGCGTCTTTGCCGATGGGCCTGTAGATGGGCAGACTGTACTGGTGCAGGGCGGTGCCGGTGTCGTAGGCCATCTGGCTGTGCAAATGGCACGTATCGGTGGGGCGCGTGTGCTTGCCACGGTCAGCAACTCCAAGGCTGCGGAACATGCGCGCACGGCCGGGGCGGATGCGGTGATTGACAGACATCACGAAGGTGTCGCGACCCGGGTCCTGGCACTGACAGGTGGCCGCGGGGTCGACCGGATTGTCGAGGTCGATTTCGCCGCCAACTTGGACACCGACATACGTTGCCTCCGGGATAATGGAACCATCGCATCCTATTCCTGCAGCTCGGATGCCAACCCTTCTCTACCCTATTACCGGTTCGCTGCCAAAGGGTTGAACCTGCGCTTCATCCAGGGCTTCAGCCTGCCCGAACCCGCCCGAAATGAAGCGATTGCATTCATTGACCAACATGCGCCCTCGCTCGACATCACGGTTGGGGCAGCTTTCGAGCTGGACGATATAGCGCTGGCGCATCAGCGTGTCGAAACTGGAGGAATCGGGAACACAGTGTTGCGGGTTCGCGCATGCTGAAATGTGTCTTTGCTGAGGCACAAAGCCTTAACTAGGCAGCGCTCGCGACGCGAGAGATCGATATCCTGAACCATGGTCTGAGGCGCGAAGATTGGCCAGATGCACAGTTGTGCCCATTTGCGCGCGCGACGGGACGCGCATGTGCAGTCATTGTGGTGTTGCAGCGACGCGCTGTGGTTCTTTGCAACTGCAAATCGGAAAGGCGGGCCGGGCGCATCGCTCGGGTCGAGGCATCTGGTGCTTCCCTGACAAAGTGCTCCGGCCCGTCATTCACCTGCACGCCCGCGCCTGATCACGCAGAACCGCATAAACCGCCAGCCATTCAGCCCAGCCATTCAGCAATGACGGCACCCTCTGGCAGCGTGGCGATTTCCTCGGCCACGCGCGCCTGCTCCGCGAGAGTATATTCCATCAGCGGCGGACAGGCGCCCGCTCCACCGTCAGAACTGGCCCCCGCGCGGCCGCTCAACAAGATCATCGCGGCTGCGCGCGGATCCACTGCCCTATCCAGAACCGCTGCCACCTTGGAGGTAAATGCATTGTGGTCATCTGCCATGAGCGCCATGCCGAACAGCACCTTCATCGTCAGACAGGTCTGGATAGCGGCGTCGCTGTAGTCGGTCTGCTCATACGCTCCAGCTATCATGCTGGAGTCTGAACATGAATCCCCTCAGAGGATTTGTGCAACATGTATAACCGCCCCTTGCGCAAGAGGGAATTTCAGAGCGTGTTTTGGCGCGCCTCCGGGTGCTGACATGTATCCGGCCTCGTATGCGGCGTCATACGCGCCGCGGGCC
>SKWJ01000131.1 GCA_007128995.1 Paracoccaceae bacterium | reverse complement strand
TTGTCTCTCGCCAGTGCAGGACCTAGAGACGACGTTGCATCAACCAGTTGGAGCAAGTGGCGATGGCGCATATCATTGTGGTCGGCAATGAAAAAGGCGGGAGCGGAAAGTCGACCGTCTCGATGCATGTTTCGGTCGCGCTGGCGCGGATGGGACAACGTGTCGGCGCTATGGATCTGGACCTGCGCCAGCTAAGTTTCGGGCGCTATATCGAAAACAGGCAGACCTTTATGTCCCGAAGCGGGATTGATCTTCCATGCCCGGTTTTTTCACCGCTTCCGGACATATCGCAGTTCGACCTCCCCGAGGGCCCACAACTCCATGATGCGCGCATGAGTGCCGCGCTCGAACAGGCGACGGCAGGCAGTGACTATGTCCTCATCGACTGTCCCGGTTCGCATACACGCTATAGCCAGTTCGCGCATTCCGTGGCCGATACATTGATCACTCCGATCAATGACAGTTTCATAGATTTCGATCTGCTGGCGCGAACAGACCCAGAGACAGGCGCCGTCCTGTCGCCTTCGATCTATTCTGAAATGGTCTGGAAAGCGCGCCAGACGCGCGCTCAGGCGGGGTTACGACCACTGAACTGGATCGTTCTGCGCAACCGCATGGGCACAACGGCGATGCATAACAAGCGCAAGGTCGGAGATGCGCTAGAGGCGCTTGCTGCGCGTATCGGATTTCGTCTGGCCCCTGGTTTCAGTGAACGCGTCGTATTTCGAGAGTTATTCCCGAAAGGGCTGACACTTCTGGACCTTGCCGATGTCGGATCCGAGCCGATGACAATGTCGCATATCGCGGCCCGGCAGGAATTGCGTGAACTGATGCTGACGCTGGAATTGCCAGAACTTTCCATCGACGTATAACCGGGCATATGTCCTGTACCGGGTTGAAACGCCGGCACTCGTGACCCTGCACCAATGCGCTTGACGCGCCAACCGCGCTACCCTTGCGCCAGGATGCGCGTCAAGAGGCTGTTGTCGAAACAGTGGGCAGACTGGTTTGCTAAAGCGCTATCAAAAACAAGGTAATCGCCGGGAAGGCAACAAGGATCACCACACGGATCAGATCCGATGCGACGAAGGGCATCACCGCACGATATGTGTCAGTGATGCGCGTTTTCGGGTCCATAGCGTTAATCACAAACAGGTTCATCCCCACAGGCGGTGTTATCAATCCGACTTCGACCACGATCAGGACAAGTATCCCGAACCAGATCGCAGTCATTTCGATATTGGCGCGTTCGAGGGCCAGCGCGTTGACGCGCCGCAGACCCAAGGCCTGGATTTGCTCGCGCGTCAGTTCTGCCCCGGCGGCGATGGCCGCCTCGACGCTGCGCAACATCTCTGGCGCAATCTCGACCCCGGCGCGGATCGCTTGGCGTGCACGGGCAGCGTGCAGATCAGCCATGGTCACGAAATTGAAGTCCAGCTCCATCATGATCGGCCAGAAAATCGGGATGGTCAGAAGAATCATGGAAAGGCTGTCCATGACGCATCCAAGGATCAGGTAAAAGCACAGTATCAGCAGAAGCACCATCAACGGGCTGAAGCCGGAACCGCCCACCCATGCAGCGATGCTCTGCGGCACCTGTGTCAGGGCGAGGAAGCCGTTATAGAAGGCAGCGCCAAAAATAATGAAAAAGATCATCGCACTGGATCGGGCAGTAACATAAAAGCTTTCAGCCAGTGTCTTGCGGGTCAGGCCTCCGTTCACCCAGGCTATCAAGCCTGTTCCAAACGCGCCAACAGCGGCCCCCTCTGTCGGCGTGAACCAACCTGCGTAGATCCCACCGACAACAAGGCCGAAGACGACCATGACTGGCCAGATCTTCAACAGCGCCCGAAACCGTTCGGCATAAGGCACAGCTGCGCGGATGCCTGCCGATTCCGGGTGCAGCCGCACATAGATCGAGATCACGATCAGATATCCCAATGCAGCCATGATGCCGGGAATGAAGGCCGCAAGGAACAGCTTGGCGATATTTTGCTCTGTCAGGATTGCATAGATCACCAGTACGACCGAGGGCGGGATTAGGATTCCCAATGTCCCGCCTGCTGCAAGCGTCGCTGTCGAGAAACCGCCCGCATAGCCGTATCGTTTAAGCTCTGGCAGGGCGACACGGCTCATTGTGGCCGCTGTCGCAAGCGATGAGCCGCAGATGGCCCCGAACCCGGCACTGGACCCGATTGCCGCCATTGCGACCCCCCCCTTCCGGTGTCCCAGCCAGCCCTCAGCCGCCTTGAAGAGCGCCTGCGACATGCCGCCAAGGGTCGCGAAATGTCCCATCAGCAGGAACATGGGGATGATCGAGAGTGAGTAGCTGGCGAATGTGGTGAATGTCTCTGTCTGTAACCGGGAGAGCGGCATATTCGTCCCGCCTGTCACCAGTACCAGACCGACAAGGCCGGTCAGGAACGTGGCCAGTCCGATTGGCACGCGCAGAAAGATCGGTGCAAGCAGCGCCGGGAAGGACAACAGTCCAATTGTCATTGCGCTCAATGCTCACTCTCCCCGCCTTCACCAATGATATCTTCGTTTCGAAGTGCTTCCAGAATCCGGACGACAAACATGTAGGTCCCAACCAATGCTGCCACAGCCGCAGCGCCCACACAGGCCGCATAGGGCCACCATACGGGCCATTCCAAAAGGTATGTGGTCTGCCCTGTCCGCAGGCGGCTGCTCATCCCGAGAGACAGTCGCCATGCAATCAGGAATAGCGCAGCCATGAATAGAAAATCGGTGATGACAAGAAGCCAGCGATTGATCCGGTCACTGAGATACGATGTGAAGATATCGACACGCGCATGTCCGACTGTGATCTGACAAAGAGGCAAGAAACAGAAAACTGCAAAGCCCATACCCAGCTCGGTCAATTCGAAATCGCCGAAAATCGGGCGTATTCCAAGGCTCAGAAGCCAGCTTGCCAGTTCAGGGGCGGCACCCTGAACTGCAGACGAGTTCAGCGCCGCATTTGCATGTCTGCCCAGAATCGAAACGCATGTCATCAGGATCAGGCCAGACAATACAAGCCCGCCCAACAGCGCAAGGGCGCGCGACAGCCCCAGCATCACAGCGTGCACTCTCACTACTCCCGACCTCCTTGCTTCATGCCACAGAGAAGGCGGCCCCTCCAGACCGGAAAGGCCGCCCTTGCTGTCTCATGCAGGCTCAATTCGCCGCGTCATACTCTGACATCAATGCGCGTGCGCGGTCAATCAGCGCCTGCCCATCTTTGCCGCGGCCTTCCATGTCAGCGATCCATCGGGCATAGATCGGCTCTGCCAATTCTCTCCACTCTTCCACCGCGTCAGCGGGAATCGTGATGATGTTGTTTCCCATTTCCTCTGCCATCTCGCGTCCGGGTGCATCGTAGTCCTGCTGTGTGCCACCGGCGAAGATCGAGAATTCGAGCCCTGAATTTGCGTCAATGACCGCTTTCAGATCATCCGGAAGCGCATCATAGGTTGGCTGATGCATGGCAAGCACAAAGGTTACCGTGTAGAGCATGTCACCCTCGAATTCGGTGTGGTTCTCTACCAGTTCCGGTATGCGCAATGAGGGTGTGACTTCCCATGGCATCACGGCGCCATTGATAACGCCGCGTGACAACGATTCAGGGGTCTGTGCGATAGGCATGCCCACTGGCGTTGCCCCGAGTGCTTCCAGAAGCTGGACGGTCAGGCGCGAAGGGCCACGCAGCTGCATTCCCTGCAGGTCCGAGGGGCGCTCGACAGGGTCTTCGGTGTGAATGACGCCTGGCCCGTGCACCCAGGTGCCGATCATCTTCACATCTGAAAACTCTTCCTGCATGGCCTCTTCAAAAAGATGCCAATAGGCGTAGGATGCAGCACGGGCATCGCTGACCATAAAGGGCAACTCAAAGACCTCGGTGCTGGGGAAACGCCCTGGGGTTAGCCCAACCACGGTCCAGATCACATCTGCCGTGCCGGACACAGCTTGATCATACAGTTCGCCGGGCGTGCCGCCCAGTTGCATCGAAGGGAAGCGGTCGACCTGAATGCGGCCCTCGCTTGCCTCTTCGACCCTGTCGGCCCATACATCGAGAATATGCATAGGCACATTGGCTTGTGCCGCAAGAAAATGATGCAGCTTCAGTGTCACTTCCTGTGCCTGTGCGCCAGCCGGTGCCAATGCAAGGCATACTGTGCTCAAGGCCGCGCTGCCCAACAGCCCAAGAATCGGTCTGCGTTTCATCATGATTTCCTCCCCTCGAATAATGTTGCATCCGCAACGATCCATGTGAAAGCACAAGATTCCGTTTCGCGCTACTGTTTTTCGACCGAGCGGTTGAATTTGTTATTTCTGCAGGGCCGCGACATTTCGGCAGGAAGCACCTTTGCTTTGACACAAGGGCCAGAGTGTCCTTGCTCTCCGGCAAAAAGCAAGATGCGAATTGCGCCGCTTGCTTGCGCCTGTGACGTGCGCAATGCAAAATGCAGTTGCTTTTGGTCGAATTGGGGGCAGAATTTAGAATGAGCGCAGCGCGACCGGCAGACCTTACGCTTGCACAGCCTTTGCGCGCGGGCAGTTTCATAGTCACATTATTCGGTGATGTCGTTGCTCCGCGCGGCGGTGATGTCTGGATCGGGAACATCATAGAGTTCTGCGCACCTTTTGGGATCAGCGAAACGCTCATCCGGACGGCGATGTCGCGTCTGGTCGCGGCAGGTCAGTTGACTGGCGTGCGCAAGGGGCGCCGCAGTTTCTACCGCCTGACCGAGGCCGCACGACATGAATATGCCGAGGCCGCCAGCATTATCTTTTCACCAGCCTCTGCTACGGAGTGGCAACTTGTCTTTTCTCCGCGCGGGCAAATGGGTTTGCCACGGCACCTGGACTTCGTCGCGCTGAATGACAGTTTCGCGCTTGGACCATCGGATGGGTACGTTCCAGATGAATGCTGTACTC